>DATIXS010000175.1:0-3476 GCA_035518335.1 Candidatus Acidiferrum sp. | reverse complement strand
ATGGTTAACGCTCAAGTTCAATTAATTGATCATTTAGAGATAGAAAAGCTACTTGCAGTTGTTGGAGGGTCAATGGGTGGGATGCAAGTTCTTCAGTGGATGGTCTCTCATCCAAGACGTATTCGATCAGCTATACCAATTGCCACAACATTGAAACATACGCCCCAGCAAATAGCCTTCAACGAGGTGGGTCGCCAATCAATTATGGCTGACCCTGACTGGAAAAATGGGCAATACTATGGCTCAGTTGTTCCAGCAAGAGGTTTAGCAGTAGCACGAATGATTGGACATATAACCTACATGAGTGATTCTTCAATGGCTGAAAAGTTTGGTAGGCGCGTCCGTGAAGATAAGGAGCCCTTCAAATTTGGCGTAGAATTTGAGGTTGAAGGTTATTTGCAGTATCAAGGAGACAACTTCATCAAACGATTTGATGCCAACTCATATCTCTACATTACCAAAGCTATAGATTACTTCAACGTCCTAAACGGAAACAGTGTCGCTACCATTTTCAAGGGACTAAAAGCCAAGGTTCTTGTAATGTCCTTCAAATCTGATTGGCTATATCCATCGAATCAATCGCAAGAAATCGTGAAAGCCTGCAAGTTAGCAGGAGTCGACGCCACTTATTGCGAAATCAACTCAAATTATGGACATGATTCGTTCCTTCTCGAAACCAAGCAAGAAGCTCAGTTAATCAAACATTTTCTCAATACAGTTTCAAACGGGCATACTGGTGATATCCATAAAGCAGGAGATTAAGGCAGAACATAGAGTCATCCTAAATTGGATTGGCAAAGAAGCTTCTGTTTTGGATCTTGGATGCGGAGACGGCGAACTCTTGTCGCTTCTAATTACCGGGAAGCAGGTGCATGCACAGGGAGTAGAACTTAGCGAAACCTCTATACATCGATGCGTAGCACAAGGATTAAGCGTTTTTCAACAAGACATAGATACTGGATTATCCGAATATGCTGATAATTCATTCGATTATGTTATACTTAACCAGACGCTGCAACAAGTGAAAAAGCCAGATTTTGCCCTAAAAGAAGCTTTACGAGTAGGAAAGAAGGTTATCGTTGGCTTTCCCAATTTCGTTCAAGCTTCAGCCAGATTTCAAATCCTAAGAGGAAAGGTACCCGTAACAAAAGCGCTGCCTTACGAGTGGTATGATACGCCTAACTTACATTTTCTAGGCATTGCTGATTTCAAGGCTTACTGCAAAAAAAGAAACGTAAAAATCGAAGATTCAGCCTTCATTAGAAAAAATGGCTTTGTCAAACTATTTGCAAATTTGTTTGCAGAGACAGGATTGTTTCTTTGCTCAAAATAATATAGTTTCATGTTTTCTGAATTGTTGCTGTATTGCCACAATCACTTAGTTTTAAGAGCAGCAAGAACCAAGCAAGTATGCGCAGACTTACTCAAGAATGATAACTATGGAAAACATAATTTCCCCAAAATACAAACGAACAAGTGGAAAAGATGTTTGGAGAGAAAACCTGCGCCTAGCCATTTTTGCAGCCGACAAAATCAGAAGCACACTGGGTCCCAAGGGCGCATACAAAATGGTTACTTACAATCGTGGTCCCGAGCAAGTAGTCAAGATTACCAAGGATGCTATTTCTATTTTAGATGAACTTGCAATTCAATATCCACCTGCCGTTATCATTGCTGAAGCTGCCAAGATGCAGCGCGAAGAAGCAGGAGATGGGGTAGCAACTTTTGTTATTTTCTTATCAGCGCTTCTAAAAAAAGCAGATAAGCTCTTATCCAATAAAATTCACGCAAACACCATTATTCATGGTTACCGACTAGCGGCAGATAAGGCGTTGGAAATTATGGATAAACAGGCCACGGCTTACAATGGAATAAAGGGAGACATTTTAGATGTCGTTGACTGCAAGAGAAACCTTTTGACGGTAAATGTGCGCTCAATGATCATTCAAGCTTATTCTTTTGCTTTTTCTGAAGGGAGATTTGACAAAGAAAACACTAGATTCTTAAAGAAAACAGGTGGCGGCATCCAAGAATCAAACTTGATAAAAGGAATTGTCATAAAAAAAGAAAAAGCACATCCAAACATGCCAGACAAGATCCAAAATTTGCGAATAGCAATTACCAGCGAAAGACCAGGGATAAACCGCTTGGACGTTAAGATGAAGGGAGAAGGACCAACTCAAATCAAGTTAAATATCCAAAGCGTAGACCAAATGCGAAAATACAAAGACACCGAAAACAAGCTACGAGCCCAAGCCTTAGACAAGATGATTGAGATAAAAGCAAACGTTTTGCTTTGCGAGCAACCAATTGATGAAAGTTTAAAAGACAAATTGCTTTTCAATGGCATTTTTGCTCTTGAAGGAGTTGACAAGAAAGATACTCAGGCAGTTGCTAAGGCTACTGGCGCCAAAATTGTCGGAAAACTCGAAGACATTACGGAGGAAGACTTAGGCAAAGCAGATGAACTTTATACCGGCAGGATAGAGCTTGAAAAAACAGTGACATTCCAAGGGTGCAAAGGAGCCACCTTTATTCTTAGAGGAAACACCACCCAAACAATAGATGAACTCGAAACTGCAATCCGCAATGGCCTGACACTTATAAAAATCTTAAGCGACGATAGCCGGGTTTTACCAGGTGGCGGAGCAGAAGAAACTCACATTGCACAAGAGCTCAAACATTATGCCAAAAATTTCACAACCAGGGAACAAATTGCGATTGAATCTTTTGGAGATGCATTGTTTGATATTCCTACGTGCTTGGCGGAAAATTATGGTTTAAACCCGATTAACATTGTGCTCGAATTGAAAAGTTATCATACCAATGGACTTAGCAATTTCGGTGTATCTGAACACGACTTGGTCGAAACAGTTTGCTTAGAACCAATCAAAGTTAAGCGCTCAGTAATTAGAAGAGCTTATGAGGTTTCCTCTATGATGTTACGGATAGATGAGCTGTTAATCTCAAAAGAGATTCCCAAATTCCACAAAAAATAGCAAAAAACGAAAATCATTAAGAAAAATAATGCCAAATCAAGGGAGCAAACTGCTAGAGACTCTTTTTAGTTTGGCATTGTAAAGTATACAACTGCGCCTAATGCAATACTAGTTAACCATAAAATTGCTGTTATGACCATCCATTTCTTGGTGTTTTTCGGTATATCATTGAACGCAAAAATTAGGGTTAGAGCCATTGCTGGAAATCCGATTATTGCATGAATAAGTTGTGTGATTGAGAACGCTGAAGTTGGGTTCATGTTTGGGTTGATGTAGAAGAATATAAGTGAAGGGATCATTACCACAAATGCTGCAATCAAGGTTAGTCCAACAGCTCCTGTCATGATCCAACGGTGAAGTTGAAAAGAATCTTTGTTTTTAATTTTTCCGAAAGCAAACCCTATAATTCCTAATCCGAGAGCAACAAATACTAACATTAGAGACTCTTGTTGCAGAAGTGTAGGAATAACCAGATTA
>DATIXS010000174.1:0-3397 GCA_035518335.1 Candidatus Acidiferrum sp. | reverse complement strand
AGTCAGGCGGCAGTGCTTCTGCTTTGTAGATTTTCACTGGGTTTTGTTTTTGCACGACTTTTCCACTCTTGTAGCAAGTTCATCCAAAGCTAGTACCTGTCTTGGCTCGTAAACTACTAGGCCTTGAGCGATTTTGCGGATTTTTGGAAGGAGCTCAATTAGGCAGTCTTTCTCGATGACTGTGTTGACGCTCACCCAAGTTTCATCTGCTAACGGTGATATAGTTGGATTTTTTAATGCGGGCAGTTCAGTTAGGAGTTTTTGCAAGTTCGCTTTCTTAACGTTAACGAATATATGGATTCTTTTTGAGCCGTCTACGACGCCTTTAAGCAATGCAACTACGTCGTAGATTTTCTCTCTTTTCTCCAGGTCCTCCAAAGCTTTTTTGTTGGCGATGAGAACGGCCGCGGATTTCAAGACAGTTTCTATTATTCTCAGGTTGTTTGCATCTATGGTTGTACCTGTTTCAGTTACGTCCATTATGCAGTCAGAGTCTTCTGGAGGTTTAGCTTCAGTTGCTCCAAATGACAGGAAAATTTTGGCTTTTGGATTATCGCCTTTTCTCCACCACGGAGTTACAATCATTGGGTCGAGCTTGCCGAAACGCTTCTTGTATTCGGCTGTGTTCTTGAGGTATTCTGATGCTATGTTGAGATATTCAGTACTAATGCGGAAACTTTTGCCTTGGGCCCAAATGGACTCCATGAATTCACCCATTGTGCTTTTTTCGCTAACGCTCTTGGGAACTGCTACTACTAGTTTTATTTTTCCATATTCCAGGTTCAGAAGAATTTCTACGTCTGCTCTGTTTTCTTTAACCCAATCTTCGCCTGTGATGCCAAGATCTTGTAAACCTTCATTTACAAAAACGGGGATTTCTTGAGGTCGAAGAACCTTCATTTCAATTTGGGGATCGTTTATCATTGGACGGTAGGTTCGCTCAGTTCCTGAGAGTTTGTAACCTGAGCGCGAGAAGAATTCAGAGGTTGCTTTTGACAATGAGCCGGCTGGTATCGCAAATTTTAATTTATCCATAGTTTTCACCTAAATTTCTAGAAAAACCACTAACGGTTTTTTGTTTTGGTATAAAGGTATTTCGAAGGAATGCGCCTAATTTAAAATATCCAATTGTTTTTAGACTTAGACCTTTTGGATTGCCATTAATGAATGCAATCGCCTTGTATGAATGCAATCCCTCATCATATACCACTGGAAGCACCTGAACATCTGTCTTCCTAATAAATCTGTTCTCTAATATTTAACTGTCGAATGCTAAAAAGACGTTAAACTGAGGGCTGTTTGCCTTTTTTGATCTCAAAAACTAAAGGTGGCACCGAATTTCGCGTTTCCAATTCTATGCTTAATAATCCTTCCATTACGCCTTTCCAGATTTCACAATCATTTATGAATGGAGTTTTCAGAAGCAAAAACTTATCCTTCAAATAGAAATCTCCGAATCCTTGTACTTTTAATCGTTCAAAGACTTTTTCCCAATTAGTCTGTTCACTTACTTCAATTCCAAGAGTTGATTGGATAGAAACTTTTAGGGCTTCGCCCATTCTTTTGCCACACTCATGCCAATTTTCTCTTGGAATTTGTTGTGTTAATATGTTAAATAATTCAACATTAACAAGGGCTATCCTGCTTATTCCGCAATAGTATTCTCCAGGGAAATGCCAGTCATAAACCATCATGCTTTTGTACATTTCAAGCATTTTGGAGATGAGTGGTTTGATTCCAGGTTCTTTTCCATCTCTGATTAGTGATTCGATAAATTCCCTTTCAGTTTTTTCAAGAATTATTGTTGTTCTTTTTGCTTCATCACTTTTCTGCTTTGGCAAAACAAGAGGTATGCGGCTTCGATTCTGCATAGTTGATATTGCTAAGATAATATTTAATATGCCTTATGTATTCTGGAAATTTATTTAAACTCAAGGTTCATTTAACGCTGTAAGAATAGTTAATAAAACAGCTTATGTTTATAGAGCGTTGCCGATGAAGAATCTAAAATGCTGATTGATGATGCACCCTGGGGTATCTGAGGCAAACTAAGCTGTTATTATCTTCTTTTTAACAAGGTATAGCATGAACACCATGCCTACAATGAACAATAAGGCACCGACGCCTGCTGAAACAAACCCGTTTGCGTTAACCTTATCCATTATGTATGGAACATATGTGGGTCCTGCAAAAATTAACAGCATCGATAATATTATGAATGACACTTTCGTAAATTTTGAGTACGTGTCGACATTTAAGTTTTCTTTTGTTTCAGTCACTTTGACCCCGCCTTAACTTACTCTTCTGATGCAATGCTTTCTCCTAATCCTTCTTTTATCTCTTTTCCTAAAGACTTCATCAAGAACTTAAATACTAAAAATCCTGCTTCGCGGTCGGCTTTGAAGCCTGTGGTTGTTCCTAGTAAGCTAACTCCATCGATTTTTCTTTCTTTCGCCATCGCTAAAGTAAGCCCAGTTCCGCCAACTATTCTGCCTTTGCTGTAAATAACGGCGCCTTTTTCCATAAATTCTGTTGCTAATCTTGGAGAAGTAGCTGCTATGTAGACCTGTGCTTTATCTTCAGTAATCGGTATGCCACCCATAGTTACGATAAAACGGCAGCCTAATGAAATAGCGAAATCTAACACTTCTTCACAAACAACATAATGAGCAACAACATCATCAAATGAAGGCTGAATTTCACCAGTCATTATAACTAAATTATTTTTCTCCATAGGCGCATAATAAAACTCGTATTTTGGTAAGCCACAAATGCCTTTGATACTTACCCCAATGTAATCAGGAAAAGAAGGCGAATATAATTCTGCAAAAGGTTTAGCATCAAAGAATTTTACAAGCAAATGTGCTGCAATTCTGCCGACATTTCCAAAACCAGGCAGCCCTTGAACAAAAATCGGGTTCTCCAACGTTGGCTCTGAAAGCTTACGCAAATACGGCTTGTCCATCGGCAACATCCTTCGGCAAAGAAGTATTAGTCGCCTCTAAAATCCTTTTGCTGAAATGAAAAAGAAACTATTAATATTTGACAGATAAGAGTAATAGGTTGCTAAACTGGAAATTTGTCAAAAGATTTAGCGGGGTGGGGTAGCCAGGATTAACCCGCTGGGCTCATAACCCAGAGATCAGTAGTTCAAATCTACTCCCCGCTACCAAACTAACCGCTCATTTTGGTTCATTTTCAATAATGAGTCAATCAATTTTTGTTTTACCAAAATCAAATGGTTAAATTCGTTTTGCAATTATTGGTTTATCTTAAATCAGCGGTTTTGAAACGGTCTTAATTTGGCTAATTACTATCACAAAAAAACGCGCCATCAACTTTTGGGGGCTCATCAGCTAACTTAACAAGCAGAAGAAGAAGAAGTTTCGCAGGGGCA
>DATIXS010000173.1:0-3790 GCA_035518335.1 Candidatus Acidiferrum sp. | reverse complement strand
ATGGAATAAGCTTATCAGCAAGGGATCCGCTTCCCTGTGAAACCAACAATCTGGAGAAGAAAATCAACGCTAAAGAAAGCCCTGCGACAATAACTACAAACATCAGAATTCCCGGAATAGAATCCCGGTACTGAATTAATGCGTCGGAAAGAGTGCGACCATTAAAGTTTGGATTCCAAGTAAGCTGACCTGTGATTGTATACACAGCTTGTGATGCATCATATAATCTAAACTGGCTCATTGATGTATTGAGATCTGCTAGAATTGAATTTAGAGGAACGAAAACAGGCGGAGCAGAACCAGGTTGAAGCCACCATTCAGGTGCCGCTATAATTGCCACAGTATACTTGAAGTACTGAACAACTTGAAGAGGCACCGTAAGCAAAACATAATAGACAATCGTCAGACCTACCTGTTTCTTAAAAAATACTGCCGATGCCAAAATCAACGGAACAGCCAAAAAATATGTTTGCCCAGAGAAAAGACTTATGAAAGCCAATATACCAAAGTCAATAGCAAGAGCACTGTTGTAACGCTGAAAAATCATAGGCAAAGCTATAAACAAAGCCATCCAAACAACAATTATTGCTACACGAATATTTTCTGCCCCTAGGAAGGAAAAAAAGTACAGAACAGCTAAATGATATATCAATCCTAAACCAATAACCGCGCCGCCAATGGGCATTCCAAACCTTGGGTCCCTAAAAGTTACAAATGCAACTAGTACGGCAATTAATATTGGCAGTGGTTGAGGAAATAGTGGCAGCAAAGACATTGCGAGGGCCATAGCAACAAGCGTTAATGAGGCAGTAATAATCTTAAGCGAAGTTGGTTCTGAAATGCGCTCCTGCTCTTTCTTCTCTAACCTTTTCTTCTTAACTCCGCTGAACCATCCCTTCAAACCTGAAGTTTTAGGAGTGGGATTTTCCTGCACTTCCTTTTTTTCTTGAGCTTTCTTACGGCGACTAAACCTTTTCAAGTTAAGCTTGATCTTCTCTCTTCCCTCTTTAAAGAGTGAATACCTAAAGCCTTATTTTACCATACTCTTCTTAAGCTTATCTGGAAAAAAGCGCCTGAAGTGGTAACTTGCCTAAAAGAAAACTGCCTAAATTATGGTACTCAAAAAATGACTATAAGAAAGAGCGAGAAAATGAAACTAAAGAGACTCTTGAACAGATCCAAAATGATGATCTCACAAAAACAACCGTAAAAAATGAAACAGCAGAGCCACTCAGTGTAGAAAATCATACTCAGCCAAATGAAATAGACAATCCCTCTTCAGCCCATAGTGATACATTTCCACAAGCTGAAAAAGAAAATCAGTCGACTACAATAGAAAACAACGTGCAACCAAACGAAATATCCGATGCTCCAACCGAAAATCAAACAAAACAACTTGAAAACGATAACAAATCAGAACCTCAGCAAATTAACGAAACACCATCAATGCAAAGCGATATTAAAGGCACCATTGCAGAAATTGAAAACAAATCAGAACCTATCGCAGCTTCTCCAACTCCGACTGAAAGCCCACTTGAAACAACTGAACCAGTGAAAGTAAACGAAAATAAGGAAACGGCGCTGGAACCCAAAATTAATGCAATGTCTATGGAAAACCCTATTCAAATAGAAAATAATGGAACACCTGTTGAAGCCATTGCAACTATTGAAGCAGTAACCGAAGCAACAGCAACTATAGTAGAAAATAAAGTTGCTTTAGCTGAAAGCGAGGAGAAAATAGAAAAAAACACTGCCGTCCTTAAGCATCTCTTGCCTACAAGAGCGGTTGTTTGCATTGGTGAATATCCGATAAACATTGTTTTAAAAGGTGTATTCTCTTCGATGAAAGACCAGGACGTATTGCCCATTTTCGTTGAAAAATCCGTCAAGGATGTAATCAAATGGGGCAAAGGGCGGCTTGACTTAAAAAATATTGTCGGCGTGGACGAGGATATTGATGCTCATTTCTGGTATGATCTTCTACCCTATTTAGTTGAGAATGAAAACTTTTTTGCACACATAAAAAGCATGTCTGTAGAAAAGCTTCGAAGCGCCATATTTGTTTCGGCAACTTGGAGTGGCATAGGAAGTGCTTTACTGCCGACTATGAATTCACAATTTAATGAATGGAACATAAAAACTGCGGGGTTAGCGATTTTACCTTCAAAAGCGCAGCCCTTGGATGGTCAATTCAATAGTCTTGCCTCCATTGGCATTTACTCCTCAAAAGAAGCAACGACTCTTATTCTTATTGACAGAGATAATCTTGAAGATTACACGGGTGTTGATAGAAATGGCTACGTTATCAGTGGTAACATTGCTGCAAATTATCTTCTTGATCTAATGTTAACTAAAGAAACGTTTGTACAAGAACTGTCTGAATTATCCGAATCATTTGATTCTAAAATATTCACCGTTCTTCTAGCATCAGGAGAAAGCCTGAAAATTTACGATTCAATAGAAAATATGCTTAACACAGCTTTGCTTAAGCCTCTTTTCGCTTTTGACCTGTCAAGTGCGACATTGCTCTACGTTCTTGTCCGTATGCCAGTTCATTTGAGAGACAAGCTGCCGAGAGGAAAGATTGAGTTAGCAATAGCTAACTGGTTTAAAGATAAAGCAAATCTTGAATCCATCTACGTAAGTGACCCCGTTTATGTGGAAGATACCAGTGATCGAATTGATATAGGATTGTTCGTAGGTGGCTTTGAGACAGCTACAAGATTTACCGCACTGGACAAAAAAGTTACAAAAGTGAAAAATCAGGCCATTAAAAAAGGTTCGATAACAGAAGAAGATTGGCAAACAATTGTCAAAAGTCTTCTAAAATAAAATTATAG
This sequence comes from Candidatus Acidiferrum sp., assembly GCA_035518335.1. Taxonomy (GTDB): domain Archaea; phylum Thermoproteota; class Bathyarchaeia; order Bathyarchaeales; family Bathycorpusculaceae; genus Bathycorpusculum. Next base: position 950 of record DATIXS010000173.1, on the reverse strand, counting down.
AAAAAAGGAGTTAAAGCTACTCCTTACTTTGTGCCGTTGTTGCCGTTTCCATTTAGTTGTTTGATTATTTGTGTTGCCGAAACGCCATGCTCAAGTAGATACGATCTTGAGAGATGTCTTTCAAAATCGTTTGATTTGTTGTAAAGTAGCTGCATTTCGTCGAAGGATTCCATGTCCTCTGGTTTTCCTCTGCCGCCGATAACTAGCACTCGAGTAGTCCAAGGATCTCTAGATTCAACGACGCGCACGGTAATGGTTCTTGAAACTTCGCTTGTAACGTATCCAGCTAATGCAGTGTAAATCTCTTGAGACATGTCTTCAGTCCACATATTCGGAGGCGATTGTATAGTAACCCAAATGTAATCTGTCTTGTAAGTCGGTTTGTAGCCCATGACACCTGGTGTTTTGAAAACCCTTACGATACTTTTCAGATAGTCCTTGAAGTGTTCCATGTCAAGAATGTCTTTGAATATTACTTCTCTTGTTAGGTTTTCCTCTTGTTCTGTCAATATTTTGAAGATTATCTTTAGCTGTTCACTTTCTGTAAGGTCAGCTGATTTTTCAAAGTATTTCTTTGGAGCAACAATATCATCAATCATTTCATTGTATTCTTTGCTTATGTCAGCGATTTTGGTCAATCTCTTGCGGTATTCTGAGGTAAGTTCAAATCTTTTTGTTAATTTTTCATAGAGTTTAATTGTGCTGTCAACTTTGTTTAGGTTATCTAGAACAAAAGATTCTTCTTGCTCTATCCGTTTAAGCTCGCGGTCTAAATCTAAGAGCTGTTCTCTAGCATATCGTTTACCGCCGAAAAGTTTTCTAAGTTGCCGCTCCATCTTTTCTTTGTCAAATTCTTTGCGTTTCTTTGTCTCTTGTACTCTCATGACTTCGTTGTCAAAGTTGCCTCTTTTCTGCATGCGCCTGGTCAGAATTTCGTTGACAAAAGTCAT
>DATIXS010000172.1:0-11462 GCA_035518335.1 Candidatus Acidiferrum sp. | reverse complement strand
CCTATCAACTTGTCATCCTTAGCTATTGGTAATCGTCTTGCGTGCTTTAATGCCATAGTGGCAGCGGCTCTATGAACGCTTGTACCAGCAGGAATCATGATTAGAGGCGTCGAACTTTCCGGTCCAACCTCTGTGTATAACGCTCGGCCTGTGGCCAAAAATGCCGTAAGCAAATCGCGTTCGGTAAATATCCCAAAAGGTTCTCCTTCGCGAGTAATTATGACGCTACCGATGCGTTGTCTGCCCATGATACGAGCTATGCTGATTACTGGTGTCTCTACATCTGCAGTAATTACATCTTTAGTCATAAAGTCATCAACTTTGACTTCAGTTTCAGGAACATCAGGTAAACTCTTGATTAGGTCCGAAGCGGTTATAATTCCCTCAAGGGCTCCAACGTCAAATACCGCAAGTCTACTTTTCTTATTGATCATGAGCCGGGCAACCTCTTTTATTTTGGCATTTGGTGAAACAGCAGATAATGGATACGACATCACATTCTCGACTTTTTCATTTCCTAGAAACAATCCAAGCGCTAAGACCTTACTTAGCAAATCCCGCTCTGTGACAATTCCCACGGGTGTATGATACTTCACAACGATTAGGCTTCCAATATGCTTCTGACCCATGATTCTTGCGGCTTCATCCAGCGAAGCTTCTGGAGCTATGGAAACAACATCTTGGCTCATTATCTCCTTCGCCAGTCGGTAACGCGACAAGTCACGCAGATACTGCTCATAAGCAATGTCAACAACGCCTGGCAATTTCCTTTTTGTTTGTTCTTGAGGTGTCGCCAAAAAAATCCCTCATCAAAAATAATAGTTGAGACGCTTAATTAAGCTTCCACACTTATGCGGCACCCGAGGGCTTTTGTATTTTGGGTTAGATTCTTAGTTTTCAACAGAAGTCTAATCCAAAAAGAATAAGAGCTTATTTCACCTACCTTTCTGATAGGTGATTTTGTGCCAATATACATTCTTTTGTCCACCCTCACTTCTGAAGGTAGAAAAACCATTAAGGAAAGACCTGAAAGAATAAAAGAGGTAGATAAGGAAATAGAAGCCTACGGCGCAAAAGTCTTGCAGCAGTACTCTGTTTTGGGAAGTTATGATTTCGTCAACATCGTTGAGGCGCCAAACAACGAAGCTATTATGCGTGTTTCCATAGAATTAGGCGCTCGCGGAACAGTTCACATAACGAGTATGCCAGCGACCCCGATCGACGACTTCTTAACCATGATTAAGAAGTAGGATTTCAACGAAACATTAGTTCACTTCCTTAGTGAAAGCGTGCTTTGAAAAACATAGCGAATGCTAAACCCAGTATGCTGATTGTTAATGTCTAAAGTAACTGTCAGAATCTTCTGTGGAAAAGGATTTTTCTATTATGAGCCATTTCAGACCAAAATTTTAGATATTGAATACGTCACCTTACCCCCTGAGTATCCTAATTATCTCGCCCTTTCAGAGTTACTAAAGACTTAGTTTTTGTCTGTTCTTTTTTAAGATCATTTTTTGAACTTCTTCGTCCGCTAGGTTATACCAGTTTTCATAAGCATCAGCAACTGCAAATGACGAACTGCTTCTTATGTTAAGACACACGATTTCTTCTACCTCAGACATTAGCAAATCGAAAGCGCTTAAAGAAGCAGTCGGCACAGCGACAACAATCTCTTTAGGTTTTCTCTTCTTCAGGGATCTTGAAGCAGCCAGCATTGTGAATCCTGATGCCAACCCGTCATCTACAAGAATAATTATTTTATCCCTAAGCTGGGGCAACAGTTTGTCTCCTCTGAATTTTCTAAGCCTCTCCTCAATGTTTCTCTTGGCCTTTGAGATCGACTCCTCAATCTCATCTCTAGTCAGTCCAAGCTGTTCAACAAGAGGTTCATTTAGGACTATTTCGCCATCCCACGTTACTGCTCCAAATCCCGCTTCAGTACTCCACGGAATTTTAGCTTTCTTAACTGTCACTACATCCATCGGAACATCAAGTTCTTTCGCAACAATATTGCCGACAGGAACTCCTCCGGCAGGAATAGCCAATATGATTATATTCTCTTGTCTATTGTATTTTCGGAGTTTCTCAGTGAGAAGTTTGCCAGCCTGAAATCTATCTTGAAAAACTTTCGTTTGTTCCCTTAATTTGGATTCATCAATAATCTTGACAGTTATATTCTAAACCTAAATAAGACAAATTATGGAAACAATATGACCCAATTATACGTTTTCAACATTTTTTTAATTCAAAATTTGGCCTTCAAGTAAACAAAGTTTCCAAATTTCTCGCGATTCAAAAACTGTTTAAACAGGCAAGAAAAGACACTTGATGGCACTTTAAAAGAAACTGCATTTCCAATTGGTTTTAACTTTTGGAGTCGACTAAGTGGGCTGTACCATCTGGACAATAAACTTTTTCGCCCAAAGAGACCTGTGCAAAACGACGTTTGCACTCAGATAATTGCTTTTCGCATCCGTCACAATCACGAGATAACATTTCAACACCTAAATATGACACGTGTCATGAGTTGCTTATACGACTTTCCATATCACAAACCAAAATCATATGGAAAAACAAAGAAAAATCAATTCCATTTTTTGAAGCTTTTAGCTTCTTCGGATAAGTTGACAACGCGATTTTCATTTGGTAAAACTCACAATTTGTGACCTATCTGCCAAAATAATAAAATAAGTGGTTGGTGCTGAGGGCAGGATTCGAACCTGCGAACCCCTGCGGGAAAGGATTTCCCATCTGGAGCCCATTAGAGGCCAAATATTAGATCTTGAGTCCTTCACCTTTGACCTGGCTTGGTTACCTCAGCACACTTTTCTGGGCTACAGACTTTTCGTTTCCTTTCTTATTAATCATTTCCAACGCTACTGAGTTATTTTCTCTAAATCAACGATAAACCGTTCAAACACGTTTAAACCGTTGTTCCAAAAGTTTGGGTCTGCCACGTTTAAGCCGACGATTTTGCCGATTTCGAATGGTGACAAACTGCTGCCCGCCGATAATGCCTTTACAAGCTTAGGCACAAAGGCTTTGCGCTCGTCCAAGTATCGTTCGTAAAGTGTGTACACGAACATTTGGGCGTATACGTAGGGGTAGTTGTAGAAGCGGTAATTTGCCATATAATAGTGAGGCTTCATAGTCCATTCAGCTTCCATTTCAGGAAACCATTCGACTGCGTCGCCGTAGATGCGGTTCCGTGATTTTGCCCAGTGACTGCAGATGGTCTTGTAATCCAAATATTCGCCTTGTTGAACTGAGCTGTAGAGCGCTTGCTCGAACCAGACGCGAGCGGTAACTTGGAAGGCCGTCATTCCCGCTTCATCAAGAATCATTGAAAGGACTGCTTTTTGTTCATTGTCTGATTTTGTCTCGTTGAGAAGCAAATCTGTCAAAAGCAATTCTCCAAAGATTGATGCAGTCTCTGCTACTGTGGAAGTCACGCTTGTGTTCATTAGTTTTTGGCTTCGAGACATGTAATAGTCGTGGGTTGCGTGTCCCAACTCGTGGGCTAACGTGAAGACATCGCTCAAAGTGCCGTTAAAGTTGTCAAGGATAAATGCGGATTTACCCTGATACCAACTTGCACAGAAGGCTCCGTTGCGTTTCCCAAACCGAGGCGTTGCATCGATTCTGCGTTTTGCAAACATTTCTCTTACAGCAGTTGCATATTCTGGGTCAAATCTGCTATAAGCTCTCACTATCAGGTTTTTTGCTTCCTCAAATGAGAACTTTCGTTCTGGCGCATCAGGCAAGGGTGCAACAATGTCATGGTTACCAAGCAATGGCAAACCCATCAATTTAGCCTTCAGTTTTAGGTATCGACGGTACATGTCTGCACCGTTCTCTATTGCCCGAAGCAAATTACCAATTATTGGCTCTTCGGTATCGTTATTTACTAGACTTGATTCCATTGGCGAAACATATTTTCTGCGTTGGGAAACAGTTACCCAGTCGTTGCAGATATTGCGTAGAGCTGACGAGAAGATTTCGCCGTCTCTACCAAGGAGACCGTAGATTGCTCGGTTTGCTGATTCTCTTGTAGCACGGTCAGGATGAGGTAATAAGCCGTTAGCTTCGCCATAACTTAATGTCTTCTTTTCGCCCAAAACCGTTACTTCGAACATGCGAGTGTTGAGCCATTTACTTTGCAGTTCCTCCCAAGCTTGCACCCCGAACTGATCTTTTTCGATGATAAGCTGCTCTTCTACCTCGGTTAATTGGTGGGGTACACGCCTCTTTACTCGTTCCAGCATATGCCGGTACTCAACCAAAACTGGCTCCTCAATCAACTCAGGCTTAGCTTTTACAACTTCACCCAACTCCAAAGAAAAGAACGCTAGTTGCTTTCCAAGTTGCGCCTCAAGCTTGCTCACCCTATCATAAAGAGCCTGTACTTCAGGCACTGTCATGTTAGCGGAGAAAGATAAACCTGCAAAAAGTGAAACGTCGCCCGTTTTTATATAGAAAGATTCCAGTTCACGAAGGCAATTTAGCAGATTTGTCGAATCAAGTGTACCTATTTTTCCTCGATACGCCTTCTCGAAGGCATCAGCTAAATTTTTAGTTTCACTAATGGCTTTTTCGATAGACTGGTCAGTGGTGCTGGGATATAGTTCTGTTAAGTCCCAATTTATTTCGAGCTCTTTATTCATAGATTTCGCCTTGATTCTAAACTCGTTGGGTTATTTTGAGTTTGCCATTTTTCATTCAGGTTTGTAACTACCGCAAAAGTAAAAACGAGCATTAACGATACAGTATAGAATGCGCATGCTTACAGAGCACAAAATAATCTTTGGCAATAGTCAGCAAATGCTCGAACTCCAAGATGGCAGCGTGCACTTAATGATTACATCGCCGCCTTATCCCATGATAAAAATGTGGGATCACCTTTTCGCCGAAGCTGACCCAAGAATCGGAAAGCTTTGGCAGAAGTTGAAGACAGACGCAAATGAAGAAACCGTCCGGCAAATCTATGATGGCATGCACGATTATCTCAGGAAAATTTGGCAAGAAACATTCCGTGTTCTCGTTGACGGTGGCATAGCTTGCATAAATATTGGTGATGCAACACGAACAGTTAATGGCAGATTCCAGCTTTATCCTAATCATTCAAGAATAACTGAGGTTTGCGAAAAAATCGGTTTCACTACATTACCTTATATTTTATGGAAAAAACCTACAACCAAGCCAAAATACAAAGGCAAAGGTGCATTTTTGGGTTCAGGTTTTCTGCCTCCTAACGCTTACGTGACATTAGACTGTGAGTTTGTTTTGTTGTTTAGGAAGGGGAATCTTCGAAAGTTTCGGCCTCACGACGACCTTCGGTATTCGAGTGTGTTTAAGAAAGTTGAGCGGGATGAATGGTTTAGCCAAATCTGGTCTTTGAAAGGAACCCGCCAAACAATAAGCGAGCTGGAGAGAAGATCCGCTGCCTTCCCCGATGAAATCGCTGAGCGGCTTATCAAAATGTTTAGCGTAAAAGGTGAAACTGTACTGGACCCATTTTTAGGTTCAGGGACAACCACAAAAATAGCCGTGCAAAACGAACGAAATAGCATTGGATATGAAACAGACAAGAAGTTGCTACCTGTAATAAAAGAGAAAATCAGTAAAACTAACTGTACTGCCACTAAGATAGAAATAATCCAGCGCTAAAAATGACATCTTACGTATTGGCAACTTTTTAATATAACTTATAGAATAGCAAACAAAGGTTTTGCTATGGGTAGAAGTGATCCAAATGATGACCCTTTAAAGTTGAGTAATGTTTCAAAAAGGTTCAATTTATCAAGTAAACATGCAAAAGGCAGAATTGCTAAAGATCGGTTCGCGTTTGATCAAACTATGCAGGGGCATGATTGCAGGAAGATTCGTGAGAGCGGCGATTTTGTTGTTCAGAAGCGTGATTTCTTTGGTAACAAAGTTGGTGAACCCACAATTTATGAGGTTAAGACGGGTAACTCGCCGTTATCTGAGGCGCAGGAAAAGAGAAAGCGTCAATTGAGAAGTCGCTATAAAGTTGTTAGGTACTAGTTGCCAAGTTTGGATTGATTATCAGTTGTTTTGTTATGCGGTTTCTAGTTTGTTTTCAACTTCATTGATTTGAAATTGTAAGGTACGCTCAAGCTTTCTTTATTTTTCTGGTTTGACTTTAACTTGAATGCCAATCTTATGATTTTGGGGACCTGAAACTTGTTGCAGCCCTCTAAAGGTCTCTTAAACGTTACCCTGCTTTTTAAAGGCATAGCATTTCGTCACTTTCCTTGACTTATTTTGACTCAACCTGTAACCGCACCAAACCCCAAATCAAAAAAGCAACCTAAAACAAGCCCTAAAAAAATTGCTTCAAATCCACATACCTTTGAGCCTTTTGATCAAACACTGTACTAATAAAATAAAAGCGTTTTTTCAAGTCACTAAACTGCGCTTAAACCGGGTGCTGTCTTATTTGCTGGTTACAGTTAGTTTTCTAAGTTGTTTTGGGTTTTGTTCTTTGCAACAGCAACAATGCAAAGTTTTTTTGATGCGTTGCATCTAGGAAAGTTTAAGCAACCTTCAATTTAGGGCAGATACGCATAAAAAAGTTTATATGTAGGCTATGTAGCTGTTTGTTGTGCTCTTAGAAAAGTTAACTCAACCCTTTTTCAAATTGGATGATCCCATTATTTGAAGGAGATGGAAGTTTGAAAACACTCACAAAATCACAAGATAATATTTATGGAGAATTGAAAAATTGACCAACATTATCCAAAAAGAAGATATCCATGATTTATTGAAGACTTTTTTCAATGAGAAAGGCTTGGTAAGGCAGCACCTTGACAGCTACAACGAGTTTATTGACCACGGATTACAAGAAGTTGTCGATGAGGTCGCTGAAATCCCCATTGAAGTTCCAGAAAGTCCATATAAGGTGAAACTTGGGCAAATTTGGGTTATTGACCCTCAATCAAGAATTACAGGCCCATATGTCACTGAAGTAGATGGAACAAAACATGAAATTTACCCAATGGAAGCGCGACTACGAAACTTAGCGTATTCGGCTCCTATTGCATTGGAAATGACTCCAGTAATTGATGGAAGAGAGCAAGACACCGAACTAGTCTACATCGGAAATATTCCTGTCATGCTAAAATCAAAATTATGTTTCTTATCCCAGCTTTCAAAAGAAGAACTCATTGCAGCAGGAGAAGATCCAGATGATCAAGGTGGCTACTTTGTTGTCAACGGCTCCGAACGTGTTATCGTCGCCATGGAAGACTTAGCACCAAATCGCGTAATAGTCGATATCGACGAAAAAGGAACCTCGCCGGTTTACCAAGCAAAAATTTTCTCAACAACGGTAGGTTTCAGAGCGAGAATTGAACTTAAACTCAAATCAGACGACGCAATCTATGTCACTATGCCGGGAGTTCCAACAGAAATCCCCTTCGTCGTCATCATGCGTGCTCTAAGCTTGGAAAAAGACAAAGATATTGCAGAGGCAGTTTCTCTTGATAGCGAAATGCAAAGCCAACTTGCTGCGTCATTTGAAAAAGCTATTGGTGTAGACACACCTTCAGACGCAATCTTATTTATCGGAAACCGTGTAGCCCACGGGCAGGTTGAAGAATACCGGTTACAAAAAGCAGAAACAGCACTTGACAAAAACTTCTTGCCTCATCTTGGCAGAAGTGAAGCAAACCGGAAAGAAAAAGCAATTTTCCTAGGCGAAATGGCTTACAGAGTTATACAATTAAAGACTGGAAGAAGGCAACCAGACGACAAAGACCACTTCAAAAACAAGCGTTTGCGTCTCGGTGGCCCACTTCTAGCAGATCTTTTCCGTGTATCATTTAGAAACTTAACTAGGGACATAAAATATCAGCTTGAACGCATAGGCGTTAAAGGTCCTATAATAACTGTTTCTGCAGCTGTTCGTCCAGGCATCATAACTGAACGTTTCCAGCATGCCTTAGCAACCGGCAACTGGGGAAGAGGCAGAGTCGGCATTACACAACTATTGGACAGAACAAACTACATCTCAACCCTAAGTCACCTACGCAGACTCCAATCACCATTAAGCAGAAGCCAACCTAACTTCGAAGCCCGAGACTTGCACCCAACTCATTGGGGACGTTTATGTCCAAACGAAACACCTGAAGGCTCCAACTGCGGCTTAGTCAAAAACCTCGCATTATCAGCATCTATAGCTGTAGGCGTAAATCCTGACAAAGTAAAACAATTACTTTTTGAAATGGGATCGGTTCCCGCAGGAGAAGCCAGCCGCGAACTACGTATTTCAGGAGCTAAAGTTTTCGTTGATGGAAACATAATTGGCTACTGTAACAACCCAAAGGATATAGTGAAATCTTTCCGAGAGAGAAGGCGAGCTGGAGAAATCTCTACAGAAGCAAACATTACATATTTCTCAAAGATGCAAACCGAAACTGAAGAAGTCCATGCTAATTGCGACGAAGGCAGAGTCAGACGCCCACTCATAATTGTTGAGAACGGTGAGCCAAAACTTCAATCTAAACACTTTGAAAAAATTGGTTTAGGCGAATGGACTTGGGAAGACATTGTCAAAAATGGTTTAATTGAATACTTAGATGCTGAAGAAGAAGAAAATGCCTTCATAGCCTTAACTTTTGATAAAATTGAAGAAGCAAACACCCATGTGGAAATAGCAACTTACACCATCTTAGGTATTTGTGCTTCAACAATTCCGTATCCAGAACACAACCAGTCACCACGTAACTCATATCAAGCAGCCATGGCTAAACAAGCCTTAGGCGTTTATGGCACCAACTTCCATCACCGAGTCGATTCCCGCTCACACATACTACATTATCCGCAAGTTCCAATGGTCGAAACAGAATTAATGGAAGTTATGGGTTACAAACAACGTCCAACAGGACAAAACTGCGTTGTTGCTGTGCTAAGCTTCGAAGGCTACAACATGGAAGACGCCTTAATCTTTAACAAAGCATCCATAGATCGTGGGTTAGCCAGATCTACATTTTACCGTATCTACGAAGCAGAATGCCGCCAATACTTAGGCGGATTAAAAGACAAATTCACCGTCCCAGAGCCAGGAACCCGAGGCTACAGAGGAGAACAATACTACAGACTTCTGGAACCTGACGGAATAATCAGTTTAGAATCACAAGTAGTCGGTGGAGATGTCTTAATAGGCAGAATAAGCCCACCTAGATTCCTTGAAGAATACAAAGAATTTGAAGTTAAAGGACCCTCAATGCGTGACACCTCAGTAGACATGCGACCATCTGAAACAGGAACCGTCGACGGAATATTCATCACAATGTCCGGCGAAGGCAGCCAACTCGTGAAAGTGCGAGTTCGAGATCAAAGAATTCCAGAACTCGGAGACAAATTCGCTTCACGCCACGGACAAAAAGGAGTCATAGGCTTAATCGTACCACAAGAAGATTTACCCTTCACAGACGACGGACTTGTACCCGACCTAATTATCAACCCCCATGCCATCCCCTCAAGAATGACCATCGGTCAATTCATCGAATCACTCGCAGGAAAAGCAGCCTCAGCAAGAGGCCGACCAGCAAATGGAACACCATTCTCAAACGAAGGACCTGATGAAATACGCAAGAGCCTAGTAAAACTTGGCTTCAGCCACACAGGAGGAGAAGTCTTCTACAACGGCACCACAGGCGAAAAATTCGTAGCAGATGTATTCGTCGGCGTAGTTTACTATCAGAAACTTCACCACATGGTTGCTGACAAAATACATGCCAGAGCCAGAGGACAAGTGCAAATGTTAACAAGACAACCCACAGAAGGCAGAGCAAGAGGTGGGGGTCTCAGATTCGGAGAAATGGAGCGAGACTGCTTAATCGGACACGGCGCAGCCATGCTACTTAGAGACCGATTGCTGGAGGAATCAGACAAATACACATTATACATTTGCGAAAACTGCGGTCAAATCGCATACTTTGACATGAAACAAAGGCGCTATGTCTGCAGAATATGTGACGAAAAAGCAAAGATTTCACCAGTAATCGTTTCATACGCTTTCAAGCTTCTACTACAAGAGCTTCAAAGCCTTTGCATTACACCAAAATTAAGATTAAAAGAGAAGGCATAATCATGGCACAGGAAGAATACATTCACAAAATAGTTGATGAAATTTCATTCGGTTTAATTTCACCTAAAGATCTCCGTAAACAATCAGTCGTTGAAATCCAAACTCCAGATACCTACGACGAAGATGGCGCACCAATCACAGCTGGTTTAATGGATGGCAGACTTGGCACACTTGAACCAAGGCAACGCTGTAAAACCTGCGGCAACACAGCCATTCGCTGCCCAGGGCACTTTGGACACATAGAATTAGCCGTTCCAATTGTACATATTGAATTCACAAAAATTATTTTCGATCTTTTGAAAGCAACTTGCCGCAGTTGCGGTCGCATACTCTTATCGGAAGACGCTTCTAAAAAGGCACGCGCTCGAATTGAAAGGTATAATGAACTTTTAGGAACAATTCCAGATGAAATTTACAAGGAAATAATGACTGAAATAAAAGCTAAACAGTGCCCCTATTGTGCTTCCGCACAATTCAAAATTACTTTTGAGAAACCAACAAAGTTCATTGAACAAACTGAATTAGGATCCGAACCACTCACACCAAGCATGATTCGAGAAAGACTTGAACGTGTATCAGACGAAGATCTCGAAATCTTAGGTTTTAATCCGAAAGTAGCACGCCCTGAATGGATGGTTTTGCAGGTTTTGCCGGTACCTCCAGTTTACGTTCGGCCATCTATTACATTAGAATAAGGTATTAGATCTGAAGATGATTTAACCCATAAACTAGTAGACATCATCCGCATTAACCAGCGTCTGAAAGAAAACATGGAAGCAGGTGCTCCAACGCTCATCATTCAAGACCTCTCAGAACTACTACAGTACCACGTTACAACCTATTTTAACAATGAGGCATCAGGCATTCCGCCAGCAAGACACCGCAGCGGCAGAGCATTAAAAACCCTTTCACAAAGACTCAAAGGAAAAGAAGGACGATTCAGAAGCAATCTTTCAGGCAAACGGGTCGACTTTTCAGCACGAACAGTAATTTCTCCAGATCCTAACCTTGACATTAACGAAGTAGGCGTTCCAGTTGATGTTGCCATGCGCTTATCTGTTCCAGAAAAAATCACTGCATGGAACATTGAAGAAATGAAGAAGCTAGTAATTAACGGTCCTGAAACTTATCCTGGAGCATTATACATTATCAGGCCAGATGGCAAACGTATCCGGTTAGAATTCGTTGTAGATCGCACCAAAATCGCTGAAGCTGTGGAATTAGGATTCATCGTTGAGCGGCACTTGAAGAATGGAGACATTGCAATCTTTAATCGGCAGCCTTCACTTCACCGCATGTCAATTATGGCTCATTATGTACGGGTTTTGCCGTACAAGACCTTCCGCCT
>DATIXS010000171.1:0-3510 GCA_035518335.1 Candidatus Acidiferrum sp. | reverse complement strand
CTACAAAATCTCGACCACACGTTTGTTTCCAAAACAGATACTGAAGTAATTCCACATCTAATTGAACAAATTCTCAAAGAGAGCCCGAAGCTCTATTTAGTTGATGCAGTTCAAGCAGCCCTTAAACGCTTAGAAGGGTCCTACGCACTTGCTATAATATCCACAAAAGAGCCAGATAAAATCATTTGCGCTAGAAATGAGAGCCCTTTGGTTTTAGGCATTAATTGCAAAGGCGTTTTTTGCGCCTCAGATATTCCAGCATTCTTACCTATTACAAATAAGGCAGTCATGATAAATAACGGTGAACTGGTTATTCTTACAACCCAAGGATATGAAATCAGAAAAATCCAGGATTCCAGCCCTGTCTACCGCGAACCAATAACTATTGAATGGACAGCTGAAATGGCAGTAAAACAAGGATATCCACACTTCATGATTAAAGAAATCCATGAGCAACCTGAAACCCTACGCAACACTCTTCGAATGCAGGAACATTATTTGGAATTAATGTCAACATTTTTAGATCGCGCAAACGAGGTTTTTCTCGTTGCTTGCGGAACAAGCTACCACGCATGTTTAGCAGCTTCATACATGTTTTCTAAACTTGCATTCTTGCCAACTTATCCAGTATATGCATCAGAATTTATAGAACAACATGGCAAATCAGTGAGCATTGACAGCACTATTTTAGCGGTTAGTCAATCAGGCGAAACAGCCGACACCATAGCAGCTGTTACCTGTGCTCAACAACGCGCAGCCACCGTTCTAAGCTTAACCAACGTCATTGGTTCTAGTTTGACGCGTATTTCCCGCGTTTACATCGGCACACAGGCCGGTCCAGAGATTGGAGTTGCAGCAACCAAAACTTTCACATCTCAGCTTTCTGTACTGGCACAACTTGCGCTTCGGTTGGCGAAGAAAAGAGGCAAAGTTTCGCAGGATGAAATAGATAGTCTCGAAGCAAATCTAGATAAATTGCCTGAAATTGCGGATACAATAGTTAAGACGCAAGAAGAAAAAGTTAAGCGAATTGCCGAGAAATACAAGGATTCGAAAGTGTTCTTTTTCCTAGGCCGAGGAATCAGCACTGCCACTGCTTATGAAGGCAGATTGAAACTAATGGAAATTGCGTATATTCCATCGATAGCGTTCCCCGCAGGCGAAAGCAAGCATGGCCCTATTAGTCTTGTCGAAAATGGTTTTCCAGTAGTTTTCGTTTGCCCCAAAGATGATTGCCACAAGACCCTGGTTGGCAACATTATGGAGATGAAAGCCAGAGGCGCTAACATAATTGCTATAATTGAAGAAGGAGATGCAGATATCAAATCATTAGCTGATGAGTACATTGAGGTCCCCAAAGGAATCCCGGGTGTTCTATCGCCGATCCCATATGCAGTTCCCCTGCAGCTCTTAGCGTATTATGTTGCGCTTGTTAAAGGATACAATCCAGATATGCCAAGAAACTTGGCGAAATGCGTTACTGTAAAGTAACTTTTCTTTTTTTCTTAATTTCGATGTTCCGGATAAGTTTACTGCTTTATCCGAACCACTTTTCCAGTGATACCTTTGCTTTCTGTTTTTTGGAGCCTTCCATCATTTTTCCTAAAGATTTTCGCACCCTTTCTTCTAAGAACTCTTTTTGTCTGAACATGAAGTCGACGACGCCTTCAACATCCGGTTCTTTCCATTCCAATTTGTAATTATCTGTCACTTCAGGATGCAAAAAGATAGCCCTTATGCAATTTGGTTCAACTGGAAAAGAAACATTTTTTATTTTAGGAATAGCGGAATCTAATGTCCCGTATTGCTTGATTAGTTTAAGAGCGGTTTTTGGTCCGAGCCCTCTTATGCCATTTGGGTTGAAGTCGGTGCCGATTAAGATGGCAACATCGATTAATTGTTCATAGGTCAAGCCGCTTTCGCGTAATACTTTGGATAGCTCAATAACTTCTGGAACTACGTCTATGTAGATTCCTTTGCTGGGAAGTTTGCGCCTGCCAGAAATAGTTACATTTCTTAAAAGTTTGGGTGCTCCAAAAAGAAGGCTGTCATAATCTTGGCTTGCACAGTAATCTGCTTTACCACATTTGGTCATGTATGCTGCTTGAGCTTCACCTTCGCTTGGCGCCTGAATCCAAGGCAAACCCATAAGCTCTAAAAGTTTTCGGCTATCTTCTTGCATGTAATCTTTCATGCTTGTGGTTGCTTGAGCAAACATTCGCATCTTCACTGTATCACCTTTTGCCATAGCCTTTTCATAATGCACGGCTGCTTCTACCTTAACTTGCCTGCGTCGCTCAATCTCAGCTGCTTTCAAAGTCGGCGGAATACCGTCAAAAACGTAGATTGGTTTTATGCCCATTTCAACAAGGTTGCTTGTGCGGTAAAATAATCCGCTGAGGTGGCTGGTGATATGTCCGGTGCTATCCTTCAACGGGGTACCGTCGGGTTGACGGATTATTGAGAGAAACTGGTAGATAGCGTTGTAAGCATCTATGGCTATGATTTTGCCGCTCAGATCCTCTAGTTTCATTGGAGTTTTAGGAACGAGGTCTTTGAAGTCTACACCCAAAACTTATCACGAAATAAATAGGAAAGCAACTTTCTTAATAAACTTCATGAAAACTATTCCTATTAAAACTACCTTGCTATTGCGACGCCCTTAGCATAGCAAATATAAGTAACCCTTACAATTAAAACCGCAAGAGATGTAGATTATGACAGAACGACTGTCCTTAGTTACCTGTACAAGCTGCGGCAAACCAATTCCGCCAGGCAGCGAATCAACAAAATTCCTCTGCCCAAACTGCGGAGAAATCCAAATTAAAAGGGACGGAAAATGCCGCAAATTCGGTCGCTTATACAGGTGTCCAAAATGCGGTTTCACTGGACCATAAGGCGATAATTCATGGGAAGCGTTATTGTAACATACAAAGTTTTTCCAGAAGACATAATGGAAAACTTTGACGGCCTCAAGAAACAAATTGATAACATAAAGCCCGAATTTGCTTCAATTGAAGGATACGGCGAGGAACCTGTAGCTTTTGGATTAGTAGCGCTTCTTGTTCAACTGAAATTTCCAGAAGATAAAGGAGGCGTGGTTGATGAATTCGAAGAAAAACTCAGCAAAATCCCGGGCGTCAGCCAAGCGCAATGCATGTTTGTCCGTAGAAGCAGCAGAGATTAGCAATTTCTCTTTTTAGAGACAAAAAATCATCAATCTTCTTGCTTACAAGAACCTGAATGTTTTAGGCGTTACGCTTTAAAGTTTATATAGGAACTAAATGTTCTTTTCAAACATAACCGTTAGCATCATATTATTTGGAGAATTCTGTATGAGTGAAGTTCAGTTACGCGTTGGGGACGCAAGGCAAAGAGATGTAGGTAGAGGAATCGCCCGCATAGATCAACGAACAATGCAGAAATTAGGTATAAGCGCAGGCGACGTTATAGAAATAATAAACAAACGAACAACATCAGCCATCGCTTGGCCCGCTTATAGTGAAGACC
>DATIXS010000170.1:0-5467 GCA_035518335.1 Candidatus Acidiferrum sp. | reverse complement strand
ATTCGCTGCGCATGTTCTTTAACTCTCATAAAATCAACAATAATATCCTGTTGAAAGCGAATATAAGTCTTGAGGGACATAATCAGCAACTTTAATTTCTAAATTTAGCTTCGCTTCACTTTTCTGAAAAAGTAAAGGATCCTAAGCGGGTTTGTGCTTAGGTAAAAATACAATTTTTTTGCCTTCAAGTACAAAAATAAAAACTACTACTATGGCTGTGATTATACCCATAAACGCTAAGATAGCAATTTTCACCCAATCAAGCGTTAACGTCGGTGTTTCTGTTGTTGTAGCTGCATTCGATTTGATTAAGCTGAGAGTGACTAAATGAGTGCTGTGGTGATATGTAAAGTACAGCAGCCACCCGTCCCCCTGTGGTTGAGATGTATATTTTATTTGGTTATTGTCCAAACAGACTTTTAAGCCTGAAATGTCGTTTATCAGAGTTTTGGGAATGAAGACGTTAACGTAACCCGTTGTTCCATTATCCCCCGAAACACTGAAACTTAATTCTTTGCTGGTTGAATTGAAAGATAATTCAGAGAGGGTTGAGTTTGAAGTTATTGAGAAAACGCTTTGATCTTCGCTGGGTACTATTGAGAAGTTGACAATGTTGGTTGTGCCCAAGTAATTTTCATCGCCTTTGTACACAGCTTTTAACAAATAATCACCGGTGGCTGATGGAAACCACAAAGCTGAATAGCTGCCGTCAGTACCAGTGTGAACTAAGGTTAGGTCTTGCCAAGACTCACCGCCAGTAATGCTGTAAGAAACTAAGATGGGTGCTTCAGAAATGCCCGCTTCGTTAAATGTTAAGTAACCGTTGATTTTGACATTTAGGCTTGATTGAGATATTGAGCTTACGCAGGAAGTGGTAAGACATGGTTTCTGCAAATTATGCGCAGTAATTGAAAAGTCGTCTATGATGTGCCAATTGCTTCCAACTTGCCCGTTAGCTCCACTGAATCCGAATCCGTCAAAAGTTCTGTTTAGTTCCCCATTCCACTGAATGACTAATCCCTGATCAACCGAAACGCTTACAGAAGAACCTTCAACGTCTACTGAAACTTGATGCCAATTATTGTCAGCTACTCTTGTATCATTGGCATAAACTAAATGATTACCAGTAAAATCCTCAATTAATGCAATGTGATTAGAAGATGGGTCGCCTTGTGGATTTTGTTGACCTCCAGCTACTTGCTGGAAGTCCCCAGGTATGTTTTGCCAGCCATCAAATTCTATTCCATATCCGGGGATAATAGATAGGGAGTTGAAGCCTAAACGACCTCCAGCAACTCCGTTAACCCCGAAAGAATCGTTGTAATCAACTGTTGAAGGGTAATTTTGCTTGTAAAAAAACATTGTGAAGCCGTCTCCTTGGTAGTTTCCTCCGCCAGCTTTAAAGCGGAAGTTTGCTGTGAACGAGCCTTGGATTGGTGCCTTGAGGAACGCAACTCCTGCTTGTTCATTTGCGGCATCTGTTAGAACTAGGCTCTGGTTAGTTGAGTCTCTGTATGCGCTTCCAAAATATTGCCATGCTCCTGAATCTGTACTAAAATCATCAGTAAATGTTTCAGTAGTCTGCTGGGCTTTTACCGGCTGAATGCTTACTCCAAAATTCAAAGATGACAGAAATAAAGCAAGAATTATAGATATGACAAGAATTAGCGTTCTTCTCATGTCAGTGTCACAGGTCCTTATTTTATCTTTGAAGTGGTTTTAATAAAAGGGTTGTCGTAAATGTTTCTTGACTAATTTTAGTCAAGGTTTCTTTACTAACTTCTCATTTCGTAAACTAACTCATGCTTGATTCATTTTGTTATCGTAGTTGTGCAATGGAACTTGAAACCAGCGATCTTCAGATCATTAGATAGTTAGGGGATAGGTTTTCACTTTCAGTTGTCCCTCTACTACGCAACTGCGTTGTTTCTAAGCTTGATTTTTAAGTGTTATTAGCAATATGACGAACCCCACAGGGATATTACATGGCCGATGTTAATTATTTGAATTTCATTTGGTATACCGATTATCTTGGAGTTGGTTACTTATACGTCAACAAAGGTTGGCAAGTATTCCCCCTTTTTAACAATCCCGCAAACGCCAAGAAGCTCTGGAAAAACGAAATAGAACCAATAGAAGAGGAAACTCTTAAAAAGCGATTCATTGAACATGGAAATGAATACAAATTTGTTCTCTATCCTTTCCCCTTTCAAAAGAACAAGTTGAATTTTGGATTTTACCGAAGCCTAAATTCGTCAGGGGCTTATAACAAATTTAAAAGAAGTTTCTTTGGCAAGGTTTCTTTTGCTTTTGCAACAATTGGAGATGGAATTAAACCCTACATTTTTAACAAAACCAAACAAGTTTCCGATGTTAAATTCATGAAAAACACAGATCTTGTGAAAAATTCAGTCGAATGGTTTGCAGAGAAGTCACAGCAAGAAAGGGTGGAAACTAATAATTGACAAAAGGTAAGCCTTGGCCTGTTGAAGATGAGAAACAGTTGACTAGCTGGTATAATTCTGGTGGCAAAGACCTTCAAGTGCTTGCTTTCTCTTTTGATGGCAAATACAGTGAAAATGCGATTTATCAAAAACTTTTAAATCTAGGGCTAATTGTGAAAGAAGAAGAAGAAACTTGCGGGGAGCACTCATCTTCTTCTTCCTCTTTCGCATCTTTGAAATTGCCCGATGAACTTCCTAGCGTTGAAGAGACGCTTAAGACTTTGGCAGCTGCGCTGAAGGCTTTGGACGATTCAAGGCTTAAAAGAAATGATATTTTGCGGTTGAGGGGCATTATTTCGGGCGCTAAAATATACAAGGAATTGGTTGCAGACTACATTAATTATCGGGCGCTTGAGGCTGAACTTTTGGAGTTGAGAGGGAAATATGAGGCGCTTGCAAAGAAGTCCCAGGGAACATGAAGCTAGAACTTTTAGGCCTGATCGTTTATTCTCTGAACGTAATCAACTGCTAAGAGATATCGCTACTGTTGAAGCTGCAGCTAAGTTGAAAACTAAAGCTGAAACTGGCGATGTTGCAAAGTTTTTGGTTGATTACTGCAAACTCAAGCCGTACAAACATACCCTTGACATTGCCAAATTGTACTCTGACTATCAATTCATGGCTTTGCGTTTGCCCAGGCAGACTGGCAAGAGCACTACCGTTGGTGCTTTGATTTTGCAAGATGCTTGGGGTCATCCAAATTTATACATTGGATTTGTTGGGCCTAGTTGGCGCCAAACTAAACTCAATATTCGGCGTGTGGCTGGTTTTTGCCGAAATCTTCCTTCTCAAGGGCTGCATGTTCAAAGAACAAGAATAACCCTTCCAAATGGCAGTGTAATTGAGGCTTTCCCAAACAATGCAGACACAATAAGGGGTAACACTTTTGATAGGTTATGGTGGGATGAAACCAACTTCACCCCCAACGACGAGGACCTGTACGACGCAATCTTATTTACTATGAGTACTAAAAAAGATGCAAAGCTAATTGCAACCAGCACTCCTTTCAATTCTGATTCTTTATTTTGGAAAATGTGTAACCACGACGATTTCGCTGATTTCGGGCGATACCACATCAGTTGGGAGCAAGCACTCGAGCCAAACGGTCCGTTAAGTACAACAATAATTGAAAAAATAAAGCGTCAGTTTGGCAATGACTCTGCTAGGTGGCGTCGCGAGATGGAGGCTGAATGGGCAGACGATGAAGACGTTTGGCTTACTCAAAGCCTCATTGTAAGCTGCATCGACAGCACACTAATACCCTACGAATTCCAAAACATTCCACTGCGAAGCGAATTCTATATCGGCGTTGATTTTGGAAAGGAACGCGATTACAGCATTGTGGTTGTAGTCGAAAAGATAGACCATATCGTAAGGGTGGTTCATGTCCACCGCTTCCCATTACATTCAGAGTACGCAAGCGTCATCGGCTATGTTAAAAGCCTACAAGACCGTTGGAAAGACATTGGTTCCGTCTATGCAGACGTTACAGGAGTTGGAAACTACATTGTTGAAGACATGTTCCGAAGCGGCGTTGAGGGAATAAATGGCATAACTTTTACAGTTCAATCTAAAGAAGAAATGGCAAATATTCTTCGGGAAAAGATGCGAGCTGGCGAAATAAAAATTCCATATGTACCCGCAAGAAGGCTGGGAGATATTGATTTAACATCGGAGTTAAATGTTGAAAGGTACGAGCTCACGAAAACAGGGCATTTAGGGTTTAGCCACCCTGAAGGTACGCATGATGATGTCTTTTGGAGTATTGCACTTGCAGTTCTGGGATCCGTTAGAACGCCAATGCCTGGCATAGGTGCAGGTCTTGTTCCGCATTCGCTTTATTCAGAGGAAGAATAGAACTTTCAAAAAAAGATAGATCATCTCAGAAATCAAAGTAAAAGAACTTAATGAGGGCTGAAGAAGGGATTCGAACCCTTGTTTACTAGTTAAAAGCATAGAACCGTTTTGTCTATTTTCCTTAGCTCTTTTAATAGTCAATTTTTAGAGAGAATGAGAGAGTTTAACCGAATGGGCTGTTGCTGCTTTAATGCTAAGAAAGAGACTTTAATAGAGAATGTAATGAAACCCACATTCTTTTCCCTTTTTTAATCAAGAATTAACAGAAAGATTGAGGCTGAGTTGGCTCTGGAAAAATTCACAAAATTAGCAATCGTAATAGTATTTACATTTTTCCTTTCTATGCTTGTCTCAGAGCCTCAGCTAACACACACTTCTAAATTATTTAGTTTCTTCACTTTTCTTTAGAAAGAAATTTGTAACTGTTTTCGGGAAAGTCTTAAAGCCTCTTTGTTAGTGAGCGCTGGAAAAGTAAAAAAAATGGTGAGATTTGTCAATATTCTCTTCTTTATTGCCATTTTTAGAATGTTGATATATATTGCTGTGGACTAGGCCAAGCGGTAGAGAGCCGTCTTAGTGTTGCTTCCATTCTTTTGATATTTGGTATTTTTGCAATTTCATCACTTAGTTGAACGATGTTTTTGCAATCTTTCACTAAAGCAACAACCGACAAATCATAATTCCCACTAATCTTTACAAGATATGTTACCCCTTGTATTTTGGATAACGTGTTGACTATTTTGTTTATTTCACTTTGTTCAGTAAGTGCTATGTTAAATTCTAGAATATTTTGAAAACCCAATTCCAAAAAGTTAACTTGGATTGAAACTTTGATTAAATTGTTTTCCTTGAGCCTTACATATCTTCGCGCTATTGTTGCTGTTGAAGTCCCATTTTGCTGAGCAATTTTTCTGAAAGTTAAGCGGCCGTTTTTAGTTAGTGTATTAATTATTTGTCTGTCCATTTCATCAATTTTTAAGGGCGCTTTATCGATATTTTCTTTGGGATAATTCCCGTCGTTTTGAGTTTCGGAAGAATCGGACAAAATATTTTCTGGTATGTTCCTAACGTCTGCCCAAATAAAGGTATTAAATTCATTTATTTTG
>DATIXS010000169.1:0-3348 GCA_035518335.1 Candidatus Acidiferrum sp. | reverse complement strand
AGATTTCCAAACTCTTCCCTGGAATACCCAAGTTGGTGATGAGCAAAATCATTAAATTCAACAAATTCGGCGTTTTCTGGATCAACTATCAGTACACCTATGGGAGCCTGATCGAACAAAGCATGGTAACGTTGCTCAGCTTCCATCAGCATTTCCTCATCCTCTTTTCTCTTGGTGATATCTTTTATCACTCCGACAGCGTTCCATCTGCCGTCCAGTTTGACTGGAGAAATTGATAATTCAGCTGGAAACTCTCTGCCATCCTTGCGTCGTCCAAGTAATTGCACGTTTCCAAGAGTAAAATAGCCCGTACCAGTTTCACCAAAGATTTCTACGCTTGTCTTAATACGTTCTAATCCTTCTTTGCACATGTTTTTCGGAACAACTAGTTCATGCACATTCTTGCCAACAGCCTCAGAAAATGAGTAGCCAAAGGTTTTTTCAGCACCTGAGTTCCAGTATGTAATCTTGGTTTCTTCATCCACTAAGATCATGGGGTCTCTAATTGAATTAGCAATAGCGAAAAATTTTTCTAGGCTTTTACGCGAATCATCTTTAAGCTTTTTTTGAACGTTTTTTCCTGCTGTAATATCATAAAAAATAACAAGATCTAATATTTGTCCCTTGTATTCAATTCGATTTCCCTTCACTTCTAAATATCTACTTTGTCCATTCTTATCATATATCTTAACCTCGTAAGGAGCTGTAACTGAACCCACGAGCCTTTTTTCGGTATTTTTTAATAACAGCGATTTGAAATCTTCATTTACAAAACTCAATTCTAGAATACCCTTAGATATTAGTTGATCTTTTGGGAGGTTCGAATATTTTTCTGCCGCCTCATTTGCAGCTATTACTATGCTTTTTGAATCCAAGACCAATACTGGATTAGGAGTTAATTCTATTAGTGTTGACAAAGAATCAGTTTTTCGGTGATTATTGTTCTCTTGCATCTACTCTTCCTCTAATTCCGTCTTTTCGTATTGTTCCTATGTCAAGTGTAATTGATTTCTTTCTACTTGTTCCGAAATTGGCTGATATTTTATGTAGAGAGTTGACTGAAAATTTGTTTAGAAACTCTGAAATGTTGATCTTTGTGCAAGTATTCAATCTCTCACGTGTATTGCCGTTATTCATGATTGTTTGTTATCACTCTCTGAACTGGTTGATTCTCAAGTTAGTGGAAAGAAAATAAAGGTTTACGGATTCTGGATACATAAGATAACTTCACGTTTCACCATGCACACTCTGACTCTTTTTTAGTTGGTAACTCTGAGTAAAAGTAATTCAGTTGCAAGGGCCTTCTTTCCCGGGCATTATTCTGTGCCTTGTCTTTTTTCAAGAAAACTCTTGCGAGTTGCATTGACATATTCGCAAAATGACATATCCGCCATTACCCATTTTGACAAAGGCCACTCGTACTCTGTCACTTTAATATTAGTGTTTATTTTTGAATGGAGGTTTTTCATAAGATTGATTTCAAGGCGGCTTGCTCCAAAACCAAAAATTTTTTGTATTATGTTAGAAAATTCATCGATTTGGTTAGGAATTTCCTTTTTTGGAATGTTAAAGCTGTTTTCTAACTGGAAATATATCGTATTTTTTACGGTTTCCCCTAGTGATGATAATGTTTCATCAACTGCCTCACTTAAGAGTTCATCGAACTTTGTTTGTGCCGTAATGTCGTCAATTTGGGAGCACGTTGCGTTATCATTACAGTTTGTTTTTTCAGAGTTAAACAAACCTAAATCTAATAAATCTGGTTCAGCAATTGAGATTGAGATTGGTTCTAACGAACATTTAATGCTTTTTCGGTTTGAAAAATCATTTTGATCTTGCCCTTTATTTTCGTTTTTTTCAAATGTAGTTAGTTTTGGCATTCTCTCTTCCCTTTTTGTTTCTTAATTCTTTAAGCGCTGGCATTATTGTGCTATTTACTATGTTGTTAGAAAACAATTTATGTCTTGTATATAAAGATTTACGATACTGGGTCATAGCCGAAGACTGCGAATACACATCGAAGAACTCGTTCTTTAATATTTTTCATCTACCTTTGTTGCATCTTTGGTGTATAACTCATCAAGAGCTTAATCCATGACGATCAAGAAAATAACCTATTACATCAAAACCTATGGCTAAAGCACCTATCATCTTAATAACTCGTAATTAAACAAAATGACTTGGTACAAGCATTGTTAGATATGATAACCCTACTCTTAATTTCCATAGCTGTTGGATTACTTGGCTCGCTTACGGGTCTTGGAGGCGCCAGCATCCTAACCCCAATCCTAGTTTTGCTCGGCATCCCCATCAAGGAGGCTGTCGCATGCGGAATGGTCGCAATAATAGCTACATCAAGCGGGTCAGCCGCATCATTTGTCAAACAAAGAATAACAAATATCAAACTAGCAATGTATCTTGAAATGTTCACAATTATCGGCGCAATCGCAGGAGCAACAATCACTATAATAATAGCGCCGGTTTTCCTCTATTTCCTATTTGCTGCATTCCTTCTTACTTCGTTCATCAAAGTAAGAAGTTCATTCAAAGCATATACCCTTCCTGAAAAGCAGGATAGAATCTCAAAATGGCTGGGTCTTGAAGGGAGTTACTATGATGAATCCACAAAACAGGTAATCAATTATAGATGCACAAACTCGATTCTTGGAGGGTTAGGCATGTTTGTTGCTGGGCTTGCTGCTGGGATGCTTGGAATAGGTGCGGGAGCATTCAAAGTAATTGTGCATGAGAAAGTCCTAAAAATGCCCCCCAAAGTCTCAAGCGCTACAAGCGCCTTCATTATAGGCATGACTGCATTGGCCGGCGTAAGTGTCTATCTTTTTTCTGGTCTGTTAAATGTAACTTTAATGGCGCCAATGGCTGTTGGTGTAACAATCGGCGCTGTGGTCGGCGGAAGATGGCTGAACAAAATCCGTGATCGGAACCTCAAAATCCTTTTTCTTGTTATCGTCACCTTGCTGATTATCCAGATGCTCTACAAAGGAGTGACATCGCTATGAATTCTCTTAGTTTAGGCAGCGGCGAGTCAAAACTGGAAACTATCATAAGCTACATACTCATAATAGGGGTCGTTGTCAGCGTAGTATTCGAAATTATTGGCATAACGCTTTACTACAGTTCTTATGGAAACCTGCAAATTTCACAAGACAAAATCTTATTTATTAGTGGACAAAACTTTTTCGCATTTATAATCGATCAAACACAACATTTGTTCGGAATACAAAATGCCCTTCTCTTCATAACACTGGGACTAATAATCTTGATTTTGACGCCTTACGTTAGAGCCATAACTTCCGCTATTTATTTTGCGTGGGAAAAACACTATAA
>DATIXS010000168.1:0-8774 GCA_035518335.1 Candidatus Acidiferrum sp. | reverse complement strand
ATTTGCTTGGTTTGGCTCATGAAACTTGTTGATTAAGTCATTGGCTATTAAGAGTTTTGCTTTCGATTTTGAGGCGTTCTAACGTTTTAAGATCACCACTCAAAAAAACTTGTGGAACAGAAAAAAAAGTCTTATCTACTTGATTTCTACATACAAGAAAGCGATGAAGCATGCAAGACAATACAGAAGCTAAAATTGAGCAAGATCTTATTGAAGAAATTAAGAATTTAGAACAAAATTACTCGGTAATTAAGAGTTTTCTTTCTGGAAAAGACTACGATAACCTAACCATTGGTCAATCTATCCAGTCCTTTAAAGACAGTCTAAGCAGGGCTAGCGCCTTTGTCCTTGCATTATACAACCTGAAAGGCAAACGAGTAAACATTCCCTGGGACCCGCTCTTCACAAGCCTCGATTATGCTTTAGCAACAATATCGGTTTCTTCATCACCAAAGCAGAAAGCAGCAGTTAAAACGATTCTAACTATGTCGGAAGAACAAATTGGCCAGGTGCTGTCTTATTTTTCTGCCTTGAAAGAGTCGCTAAAGTAAGAGAAGAATCGATTATTTCTGCCCAATTTTTCTTTGCTTTTTGGGTTGTTTTTTTGAATCAATGTTTAGATCCTCTGTAACTAGATTCATTATTCAAAGAAGAACAACTACAGTTGCGCACAGCACTGCGTCCTCTTTCTTCTCTGGCGTTTTTTAAGAAAGAAGAAGAAGAAAACTCGCAGGGGCACACTTCTTCTTCTACTCTTTTGGAATTGCCGATGAACATAATTGAATTCTGAATTGTAATATTTCAAACATGTAATTTTAGTTCAATCTTTACCTCTTTAAAACAAAATCAAGCCAAACAGAAAATACACTTGAACAGCTATATAGAAGGTTATATTAACCGAGCGAGTGCAATCTAAAAACATGAACCCATGCATAATATTTTTTTCAAGAACAGGAAACACCAAAAAACTAGCTCAAGCAATAGCTGATGCAACAAAAGCTCCTATTTATGATTTAGCCTCAACCCAGCCTTCTGCAATTGAAAACTGTGGCGTCTTGATCCTAGGAACTCCCGTTGAAGGCGCCAATCCAGCGAAAGAAACAGTGGCGTTCATAGATAACATGCCTCAAACCCAAGGCAAAAAAGTTATTTTGTTCTGTACATACCGCGCTTTCGGAAATGAACGAACCATGAAAAATATGGAAAAAAGATTAGCGGGAAAAGGCTATCAAACAATAGCTAAAGTTTCCAAAAAAGGGATGAAACCAGAGAAAGAAGCAGATTTCTCCGACATCCTTAGCGAAATAAAGTCGATATTGGAAAAGCAGTAACCGTAACAAAATTCAGAAACTTAGGTATTCAAATGATTAATTGGAAGACTAAAATTAAGGCTGACCCCATTTTCTGCTTATTCTGTTACTCACTCTTTTGGTGTTGCAATATCAAGATATGAGTTATTGTTTCTAACTCTTGCTGATTAAATAATCATTAATCATTTTGTCATGTTCAAAACCCAAAGGCATAGGCAGTTCTTTTACGTTAAATAACTTGATATCTTGAATTTCGCTTTCTTGCCTCTTAATTTCTCCTCCAACTACTCTTACAAGAAAACAGGTTGGGTAATATTCGTAGTCTACGTCATCTTTGATCCCTTTCTCAATGTATTCGCCAATTTTGCCAACTATTTTTACATCGAGGCCTGTCTCCTCTTTAACCTCGCGGACTATGGTTTGCTCCACTGTTTCACCTGGATCCATTCTGCCACCTGGCAATCCCCAATATCCTTTGAACGGAACAGTGTTTCTTTTTATCAGTAAAATCTTGTTTTCTGGAAAAGGTATTATAGCCGTTGCAGTTTTGCCGCCGTATTTCTTCAAGTTTTGCACCAAATAAATTGCTCAATTCTTTCTTAAAAACCAGAATGCGGCAAATATAATAAGCTCTTTGGAAAAAATGAAAATCGATCTAAGCCGATGTTAAGCTGCTACTTAACGATTGGTATTCTCTGTCTGAAATCCAGCCATCATCTTTTAGGTTAATTAAGCCTTTTCCTATATTGTTTCGAGCCATATCTGTGTTTAAGAGATTGTTTTTTTCACCTAATTCGATAATTTGGTTTTCTAAGAAAGTGTCCTGTTTTATAAGAACTTGGGTTTTGTCGATTGAAGCGTTGATTGTTTGGAAACGTGGAATAAAGCGCTCTTTAATTTTTGATATACCAAATGCACTTCTAAGTTTGCCAGAGAAACTAGATACGTTTGTTACCGACGGGGCTAGAAAATTGTACCTTCTAGAAGATCCTGATTGATAGCATATCACATAGAAAGGCACATAAAACAACGCGGGCACTTTCAACTGCTGCTCTCTAACACCCAAGCTTTCAAATCTAGCGTTAACTGCATCTTCCAATTTAATTGCGTTATTCAAACTATCGATTACAGGTTTCTGTTGTTTGTAGAGTTTTTCAGCTTCTAACTTGAATGATAGCACCTTGGCATCTCTGGCTTTTTCGAGGTCAAGCATGGGTTGGCGAGCCAATTTAATTTCAGTTTCAAGCTCTTGCTGGAGTTTCCATGTTTTTTCAGTTCTTTGTTTGCTTAAATTTTTGATGCTGTTTTCAAGACGTTTCAATTCTTTTTTGAGGCCATCATTTTCTTTTTTTGTTTGATTCTTCTTTTCTTTCCATCTCTTCTCGTAAATCAAATGATTCTGTTCGGCTTGGGCTTTTGCTTCACGCTCGTAAAGCTTGATTCTTTCTTCATTACTTTCTACAGATTTCGAAGTTTTTGATTTTAGTTTTTCAAGTTTTTCTATCTCTTCATTAAAGCCTCTCGTGACACTTGCTATTTGCTGTTTATAAATAATGTTCAAATTAGCAATTTTTGGATTTACAAATTCTTCTTGAGCTTTGATTTTAGCGTTAGCTTCGTCCTTTACGGCTTGTGCGGCATAATCGATCTCTGTCACATATTGGCTGGTTATTTTGCCTATTTGTTTTTGGCATTCTAGTAGTCTATCAGTGTTTTCCTTGAAGAATGATTGTAATTTGTCCATTTCAGCTAAGGCAGAAGAAATTGTAATTGATTCTAGCGCAGGAGAAAGTAAGGCCAAATTTGGAGGTTTATCAATTATTTCATTGGCTTCTTTGCGGTAAATGTTGAGCTCTTTAACAAAGTCGGCATTGGTAATTAGGCCTTTAAGCGAAATTTTTTTCTCCTTCTCGACTTGTTGAAAGTAATTGTAGTTAGCTGAAAGGAAATTTAGGTATTCTTCTTTTGTGTTCGAATTTCTATCAAGGCTTTCCATGAATATTTTAGCTGCGGGCAACTCAATGTATGGTATTTCAAAGTTAGTGTCGTTTAAGCCGTCAAATACGTAGATATTTTCATTTTTTGGAAAAAGCCATAACGGATAGCCAATTTGAGATATGAATAATATTTTTTCGTGAGGCTGTTTTATTATTAAGCCACCGCCTTTGGCTCTTTCTAGTTCCGCAAATGCATAAATTGCAGCTAATTCATTTTCATAATTAGCTTCCCTGCTTTTTTGGGGCGAAAAGGGTAAAGTGAAGCGTTTATTTGCAGAGTTTAACATGGTTTCAGATATCAGTGTATAAAGAACCGCTTTCTTAAAATTTGTTATCAAAACAAACTTAAGAATTGAAGAAATCTGATATTTTCTTTTGGAATAATGCTTGCTTTAACAATTCGCTCTGTAGTATCCAACGTTGAATTGGAATTTCGAATCTGCCGCTAATAAACTGCAGAGATTCGGCGAGGCTTTTGAAAAGGAACGGTTTTTGTCGCATGGCGTTTCTGACGTTTTCCCTTACTTGCCAGACGCCGATTGGCATGATGTAGCCTGGTCTTGCTTCTCTGAGTACAATGACTGTGGCTTGTCGACGTTCCCGAACCAGTTGTTCACAAGTTGCAAGACGGGCAGAGTAGTAACAGCCGCCGATCTGGGCATAAGTTGTTCGTCCACCGTTACCTTCCCAATCAGAATAGATCGCTATGCTCTTCCCAGTTGGATTCCAAACAGTGCCCGGGTACCAAGCTTCCATTGACTCATAGCTGTACTGCTGAGGAATCATCAAAATTTCAAAAACATTATCCATGTAAATTGACTCGTAAACTCTGTATTCGTTGATTTCGGGAAAAGTTTTTACTTTTTCCCTGAGATTTTTGGAAATAATATCGTCGACTGCTGTTATGCTCCAACGGGTCGGGACGAGGCGTCTATTTTTTTCAACTCCGAAAGCACCAACGCTGAAGGCTTTCTGAATTTTCGATACGATAACACCTCGACTGTATAAATCCAACACAGCATTTGTAGCCCGCAAATCAGTGTCGTAATACGCTTTCTCTATTTTATCGTTGTAACGAGCGTTGCCTACATGCAGATCTCGGATAGGTGCTGAAGGCCCAAACGGTTGAATATCATCATCGAGAAAAATTGAGCCTCTGGGTTTTTTTGTAAGGTTCAACTCAATGTCAACGCAACTATCGGCAAGGGCTAATTCGCGCGTTTGATCCAGGATTTTTCCTGCATCCATGAACTTTTGCACATTAACTCTATGCTTGCCACGCACAAGTAAGCTGCGAAACCCCACGATTTCATCCATGGATTTTCCAAACCAATGCTCAGGCAAATCGTAAATGCCAGTATCCTCATGAATAGGAGGCACAAGGGGTCCAGCGTAAACGTTGGGGTAGCCGATTCTTCCGATGAAAACACTTGGTGGAGACATACCAGCGATATCTTCAGTCATTAACGGTACACTCTTGAGGAAATAGTTGACTTTGAGCATTATTGGGCAGCGAGTCTTACCGCAGAGAAATCTAGCACCCTTGCATATTACGCATAAGCTGTCCTGCCGACTTCTGGTAACAATTTGGCTTTCATCAAAATATCTGTGGCTCTTTAGAATATCTTTTAACCAATTATCTGAAGCCCGAATATTTGACAGGGGAATTGCAGTAGTCATATTATACTTTCATGATAATTATAACAACTTGATATGTTTTTCCAACAAATTTAACGCATTAAACGCTATATATATTGCCAATAAACTATCTATCTTTGGAAGAGGCTAACATCCGTACTTTTCTTATTACTTTTCTAATGGGCTCAGGCAACCCAAGTTTAATAACGTCAGCTGTCTTCCAAAGACTAAAAAGTCCAGGAGGCGCAATGCTGGCATCTATGATCTTCAAGTTCCCATTCACTTTTCTTATGTTGTCACACGTAATATCGAGCAAACCGTACTCGCTGGCAATATTTCTCAGCTGTCCCAATTCCAATTCAGAGACTTCTGCTTCAACACCATATTCCTGCAGAAGACAATATTTAGTGTGCCAAAAAACTCTTGCAAAATATGCATGTCTCAAGTTTTTGGGTAGTTGCTTGTAAGTTTTATGATCAGCTTCAATTGCTTCATGTTTGCCGATCTTTAATACTAACTCATGGCTTTTATGCCTCACGTGGAAAACAAGTTTATGCAAACCAAAATTAACCATGAAACAATCGGGAAAAATCGTTGGAACAACTTCTTGCAGAGTTGCCATTGGAACAAAGCTTGTTACTTTGTTTTTTATGTAATTGTCTATAAGTTTGTCTATAGCCTTTGCTTTTTCATACAAAGATTTGAATTTCACATGTAAATTAAGGTTTTTTCTGGTAATTTAGATTTGTGATTGAGAAAGCACAGCAACAATTAAGTTAGTTATAACCATAGCCATAAGATGAAGAATGTTGCTTTTTGCTTTTCGCCAGCCTGTTTCAGGCGCTTAATGTTTAATAATTGCCTGACAAACTAGGCTTTTGGCAGTTTATTAGTGGTTGTTGATTAATGGCGGAAAACCAAAAAATTCTCTCTATGTCTGCGGATGACGTTTTAACTCAGCTTAAGACTTCACAGTCAGGTTTGTCCGCTCAAGAAGTTCAGCGACGCCTTGCAACATACGGACCGAATGAGTTGGCTGATAAACAGAAACGCACTGGATTTGTTGAAATTCTCTATCACTTGAGAAATCCTCTTGTTCTTATCCTTTTGATTGCAGGTTTGGTCTCTGGGTTTGTTGGGGAAACCACTGATGCGGTTATTATTTTTTTTATAGTGCTTCTCAGCATCAGCCTTGACGTGTATCAAGAATCTAAAGCTCAAAATGCAGCTGAAGCTCTCAAAGAAAGGGTAACCACAAAGGCAACCGTTCTTAGAGATGGCGTAAAACAAGATGTGAAAATTTCAGAAGTTGTTCCTGGTGATATAGCTTTTCTTAAAGCAGGAGACCTTGTGCCAGCCGACGGCAGGTTGATCGCATCAAAGGACTTGAATGTTAACCAGTCAGCGTTGACGGGCGAAGCATTTCCTGTTGAAAAAAATTCTACTGCACTTGTTACTTCTACTATCGAAATGACTGGTTGGAACGATTACGTTTTCTTAGGAACTTCAGTTGTTAGTGGAACTGGAACAGTAGCCGTTGTGAATACGGGGAAATTAACGGAATATGGAAAAATCGCCAAGGCACTTGTGGCTAAGGCGCCTGAAACCGAGTTTGAGAAGGGGCTACGCCGCTTCGGAGCTCTAATGACTGAGGTTACGCTTTTCCTCGTCATTTTCGTTTTCTTTGTGAATGCATTTTTCTACTCGGGTTCAAGAAGCATCTTGGACTCTTTGCTTTTCGCCGTTGCTCTTGCTGTAGGTCTAACGCCAGAGCTTCTTCCGATGATAATGTCCATTAACCTTTCCCGAGGAGCCGTTGCGATGTCAAAAAAAGGCGTTATTGTTAAACGATTGGCATCCATCCAAAATTTTGGCAATATGGACATTTTGTGCACAGATAAAACAGGTACACTTACTGAAAACAAACTTACCTTAAATGAATATGAGGATATAGAAGGAAAAGAAGATCAGAAAGTACTGACTTATGGCTATTTCAACTGTGTTTTTGAAACAGGATTGAAAAGTCCTCTCGATGATGCGGTCCTTCAGTATAAGCAGTTTGATGTGACAGGAATCAACAAAGTTGATGAGATCCCATTTGATTTCATCAGAAGACGTGTTTCAGTAGTAATCGAACTAAAAGGGCAGAGGCTAGTAATTTCTAAAGGTGCCCCTGAAGAAATATTGAAAATCTGCACTTTCTGCGAAACAAATGAAATCTTAACCGATTTTACAAGTGTTTACCAAGGCAAGTTTTTGAAGCAATACAATGAGCTCAGCGCTCAAGGATACAGGGTTTTAGCAGTAGCGTACAAGAAAGTTCAAGATAACAAAACTCATTATTCAATAGGCGACGAATCGCAAATGGTTTTTCTTGGGTTCCTTTCCTTTTTTGACCCGCCCAAAGAAAGCGCAAAAGAATCTATTAATTTATTGGCCAGAGATGGGGTGGAACTAAAAATAGTCACAGGCGACAACGAGCTAGTTACGAGAACAGTTTGCACGCAATTGGGCTTCAGTATAAAGGGAATTGTTACTGGGTACGACATCGCGCAGCTCCAAGATGATGCCTTGGCTAGAGTTGTGGAAGAAAACAATATATTTGCCCGTGTTAACCCCGCTCAAAAAGACAGAGTAATCACTGCTTTAAGGGCTAATGGCCATGTAGTAGGATACATGGGTGATGGCATCAATGATGCGCCTTCTTTGAAAACAGCGGATGTAGGCATATCGGTTGAGAATGCTGTTGATGTAGCTAAGGAATCAGCCGACCTCATTTTGTTGAAGCCTGATTTGACTGTGCTTGATGAAGGTGTGTTGGAAGGGCGAAAAACTTTTGGCAACACTATGAAGTACATAATGATGGGTGTTAGCTCAAACTTCGGCACAATGTTTAGCGTAGCCGGAGCATCTTTGTTCCTTAGCTTCCTGCCCATGACAGCAATTCAAATTCTTCTAAACAACCTCCTATATGACCTCTCAGAAGCGACCATACCGACAGACAACGTAGACGACGAGTACATTCAAAAACCCAAAAAACTGGATATTTCCTATATAAGAAGATTCATGGTGACTATGGGACCTGTAAGCTCAATTTTTGATTACTTAACATTCTTCTTATTGCTGTTTGTCTTTCTGCCATCTGTAATTGGGCTTCAACAGCAACATGTTTTTCAAACCGCATGGTTCATAGAGTCAATTATAACACAAACGCTTGTGGTTTTTGTATTGCGCACAAGGAAAACACCATTTTGGAAAAGCAAACCAGGCAAATACTTGGTGACAAGTTGCTTGACTGTGATTGCAGTTGCGTTAGCGTTGCCTTACACTCCTCTTGGAGCAATATTCAGTTTCACACCTCCTCCTGCAACGTTCTATCTAGCTCTTGCTGGACTAATAACTGCTTACTTGCTCTTGGTCGAAGTAGTCAAGAAATGGTTCCTTAAACGATATTCTTACCGCCTTGAACAAATTTATTCCTCCAGAAAAAGAAATTGAATCAACTTGTTGTTTCGGAAAAGGCTAAATTGGGTAGCATTTTCTTCCCTGCTCCCAATAGTAGAGAAATAAATCGTTTGCCTACTTGAGAAGGATAGGATCTTTGCCGTAAAAGATGGCGTTGTCCTCCTTGCTATTAATTGACAAGATGTTTATGCCGGCGAATTTTTCGCTGATTAGTAAGATTGCTGGGATCGATGGGATTACCTTTTTTTCAAATACGCCTGTTAATTCTGGCATGTTTTGGTAGAATTTGCGGCAGCTTTCATCAAACAAAAGTCTTACTGTTATGCCTTTTTTGACCATTTAAGCGACTTTTTCACCCAGAAAG
>DATIXS010000167.1:0-10089 GCA_035518335.1 Candidatus Acidiferrum sp. | reverse complement strand
AATAGCAAACCATTTAAAAGTCCCCAACCAAGCACGTACTTGCAAAGCAAAGCTGTAACCAGAACATTAATTAAGAAACCAGAAACCCCGAGTATCAAAGCTCGTGGACTATTTTTGATTGCTTGGCGAATATTCATGTTGAGCCCACCATCAAAAAGAATTACAATTAGCGCTAAGGATGCAAAATAAGGCGTGATTGAAATAAGCTGGTCATGAGAAAAAACGTTGAGGACTGGACCTAATAATACTCCAAACAATAGCAATAAAATGGGATCAGGTATACCAGTTCGCTTAAAGAACTCCTCACCCAAAAAACCCAGCACAATGATTGTTCCCGCAATGAGGAATGCTAAAACAGCTGGATCCAAATCTAAAACTCCTTAAACCGTAAACGAGTTTGCGATTATAAGATTTAAAACCTATACAAAAAGCGTTCCCTAGTAATCAAAACAATTCTTCAAAACTGTCACGAGATATGTACGCATCCATTGAGAATCATTTTTTAAAGTGAAACAGAAACGAAAAAAACAGACACAGGAATTTATGGAGAAGAAAATGAAAGTATTCTTCAAATACTCCAAAATTAATTTATGCGGTTAGAGAAGTTAAATGCATGGGACAAAGTTTTAAGCGTTCGGTTTGTATCTCAATAGAGCGGTAAAGCCACCTAAAGCAGTGAGTTTTGCTTTTTCTTCCGATTCTGCGGTTATTACTTCGACCTTTGAGTTTGTTTGTGAAGCTAAATCCTCTAAAACATCTATTATGTCCTTCTCCTCCACCTCGAATTCAACTGCGTTACATCTCTCGCATGGGTTTGATATCATTTCCTGCATAGTTTGAATCTTCTTTTCCTTATTTACTATCTTTGTCCGTGATAGTTCGCATTTTTTGCACAATGCAACAATTTCGATCAGGTCTGTGCTATCCGTGACTAGCGCAACTTCCACTTCACCCTTCTTAAGCGCATTCAACACTGAATCTAATCCATAAGTAGCTAACCCATCTTGCTTGCCAATACTCGCTAGGAGACTCTGCATGGTTCTCCACTGCTCTGGTGCACACATGTTTTTTAGTGCCTCAGTTGATTTACCAAGCACCTCTCTCACAGCTTCTCTGCTAGCAGATTGCGTATCAACGCTGTCCAGAAGCATATTCTTTAATTCATAATGAAGGAAATCTGCCTTTAAGAAATCGTCTTTCGTTGTTCCTGGTCCTCCAACTATCAACACCGCAACTTTGTGGTTTTCAAGAAATGCCTTTGCTGCATGCTCCGCAATCCTGTGAAAAAAGTACGTGACCGACATGTCGCGTTCCCTCTCATACCTCCTTTGACTAGATCCGCCCTTTCCAGACTTTCCATGAATCCCCGACGTGATATTTTCGATAAATTCGAATCTTTCACCATTGAGTATCCCAAAGCTAGCCTCCTTTGAATCCATGGCGATTAACCCCACAACTTTTTGTTCTCTTAGCATTTCCCTTAGCGGCTCTAAATGGAAATGGTTGTCAACCTCGTAAAGATAGTTCATAATCGGCTCTGGCGGAACAATCTCTTCAACCCTCAAAACTTCGCTTTCCCCCTCGTTCGCGACGAAAGTTCCCGCAAATATTGCAAACCCATTATCTGGAATTTCATTCCGCATCTTTAACCGCTGGATTACATTCTTGAGGGCATCTTGAAGGCGATCCCTAACGCTAACAGTCTCAGATTTCCCAGCAACAGAATCAGCCTCACACTTGAGGATTGCAACAATCTCATCTATTGATTTCTC
This sequence comes from Candidatus Acidiferrum sp., assembly GCA_035518335.1. Taxonomy (GTDB): domain Archaea; phylum Thermoproteota; class Bathyarchaeia; order Bathyarchaeales; family Bathycorpusculaceae; genus Bathycorpusculum. Next base: position 8,317 of record DATIXS010000167.1, on the reverse strand, counting down.
CCTAGGCATATAGAGCGAGATGAACTCCGTTCCCCTTCCTTCTTTGTCTGATAGCCACGCTATTAGCTTCCTTAGTTTGTGCTGTTTGACAGAGTTAGTGGTTGCCATTTGACATGATTGAAAATGCACTACTTTTTCCGACACCATTAAAAAACCTCAACATTCAGTTACCGTAGAGACAAATTTATTGGTTCCTAAGAATTAAAGCCAATTTTTTTGCTCTTAAAGTCTGTTTTCTTAATGCGTGCTAAAAAACGTTTCTAAGATATAGTTATGTATGAAGCTATGTACTCTAGGATTTATGGTGCATCTGGTTAATAGAAACGAAAGGATTTGACTGAGATTTTGGGAGGAAGTTAAGATTGTCTGAGTCAGTTTTAACAAAATTGGGACTTCTTGAGGGGTACAGGTTTAAGGTAGAATTTGACGTGGAGGGTGTTCCAAACCTTGTTGTGGATGAAATGAAGCCTATTGGGGAAGGTTTGGGGCCGAACCCCGCGAGACTGTTGTCAGCTGCTGTTGGTCATTGTTTGAGCTCTAGTCTTTTGTACTGTCTGGGCAAAGCCAAAATCAAAGTCAAGAAGCTCGACACGTTAGTCAAGGCTAATGTCGAAAGGAATGAAGACGGTTATCTTAGAGTTGCAGGCTTAGATGTTAAAATTCATCTTGAAGTTAATGAGGAAGATAAGCTTCGGGTTCCGCGTTGTTTGAGTGTATTTGAGAATTATTGCACAGTAACTCAAAGCGTTAGAAAAGGAATTGAGGTCAGGGTTAGCACCCTGTTTTAGTGAATTCTCTTTTTTCATATCGAGTTAGCAGCGAAATAAGGTATGAGATTTAAAATTTGATTCAAGTCACTTTTGATGAGTTGAGGTTACATGACAAGTTCGCTGTTGAGTTTTTGTACTTGATCGAACAGGACACAGTGTCCTCCCTCCGGAAAGAGCTCTAAGCGTGCGCCTTTGACAGTTTGCGCGATTTTTTGTGCATTGCCAACTGGACACGTTTTATCCTGCACCCCCTGCCATATAGTCAATTTTCCCTCAGAAATCCGCCCTATATTCTCGCTCCAAGGCTTTAGGAACAACTGATGCTCTTGGAAAATCGTTTTCACACTAATCTCCTGTCTGAAACCCTCTGCCATCGCCTCGTACATCAGTTTTAACCATTTACCGTCTGCAAAAAATTTTCGGTCTGGTTTAGGCCAGTCAGCAACCATTTGTTTACCACTTCGGGACTTCAAGTATTGATCTATATTCTGGTTTGCTTTGAGTGTAGATCTTCGAAAGAACTTTAGTCCCCACATTGCGAGGAAGCGGTTTTTCATAGCGACTTTTGCGAGTGGGTTTCCATTGTGAGCCTCTGAGGCATTAAAAGGCAAGGCTGGGGAGCCGACTGCTACAGCGCGGGTTACCTTAAACGGGAACAGCGCGGTGTAAGCCAATGCGAATGGACCTCCTCCTGACCAGCTCAAAACTGCGAAACTACTTAGTTTCAAATATTCAGCAACCGCGTTAACGTCTTTGGCAAACTCGCGCAACCCGATTTCGGCTTTAAAAGTTGATAGGCCGTACCCAGGCCGATCTATGCCAATCAGTTGGAATTGGTTTGCATTGGCGAATTCTTTCAGGAGTAGAATTTCCATTCGGCTACTTGCGGTACCGTGAAAGTAAATAACAGGTTTGCCTTCTCCTTCTACTGCGTATCCAAGCTGACGTTTATCTGGCAATTTGAGTACTTGATTTCTCATTAATTTTTTACCTTTAGCAATTTCGTGTGCATTTGCTCCTAGACGTCATATAGTAAATAATCGTAGTCTGTAGTAATTGGAAGACATATCCACTATAATATGATTCTATTTCAAAGTCCACACAAAGTCAATATTGCTATTTTTTATCTGTCAAAACACTCGACTTCATTTTTTACTCTTCTCGAGTAATGAAAAGAAGTTTTGTAGCTTCATTCTTGCTAATTTTCTTGGCTTCTGTTTCACTAGGTTTTCTTGTTTTGAGAAACATGTAACGAAGCAGATTCTACCTAAACAAAATGCATATCACCACCAAGATAGAGCGAAAACTTACTCAAAAATATTGAGAATTTGAATTGAACATATTTGTTAGGTCTATTCTTCAACTGTTTTAGTTTTTGTTCCCTTATTTTTGATTTTACGTTTTGGGATTTTGGGGAAAGAAGCATATAACGCAGTAGCTCTTGCGCGGATAATTTTTCTTGTTTCGACTGTTACGCGTGACGTGGAACTGAGTTCGTCAAGTTTCTTTTTGTTTTCTTCTATTCTTGCTGTAAATTCTTCGTTTGATATTCTACCTTCTGATTGCAGTTTTTTCACTTCTTGCAGGTGGGATGCAATTAGTTCGAATTGTTCGTCAATTTCTGCTATTGAAAGGGTTTCTGTTTGGGGTAATTTTTTGCTTGCGTAATGGAGCAGCAAGGGAACTTGGAACACAATTGAGATCAAAGCTACTCCAAGCACCATTGTATTCAGGATGTCTATATCGCCTTGAGAAATAACTGCAGAAGTTGTTATCGTGGCTACCAAAGCTATTGACAAAGCACCACGGACTCCGCCAAGCATAGCAATATTGCGCCAAATTGACGATATTTTGTTCCCGAATTTGTTGAATAATGCAAGTATTGGATACACGGTGGCCGCTCTAGCTATGGTTACTGCAAAGTAGGCAGCTAATATTATTAGAACGGATTGGGATAAAGTGATAAGGTTTGTCTCGAAACCAATGATCAGAAATGCTATTGAATTTCCTAGAAACGCTGCTATTTGCCAGAAAGTTGTTATAGCTTCTCTTGAGGCGGGTTCCATGGCAGAGCGCATTGTGAAGTTGCCAAAGTATAATCCTGCTACGGCTACTGCTATTAATCCTGAGGCACCGATTCCTGTTGCCAAAGCATAGGAGCCATATACTACTGCGACCGCGAGGATAGTTTCAGCCACTTTGTCCTCAATTATGCTCGAGAGAAGTTCGCCTATGAACGCGACACCTAATCCGATTAAGACACCTGCACCAAGGGTGAATCCGAAACTGAATAATGTTTGAGTTATTGTGACTTTCTGAAGGCCAATGGTTGAAAGAATTATAGTAAAAATGACGATACCTGTGGCGTCGTTGAATGCTGCTTCAGTGTCGAGCATCGTGGATAGTTTGGAAGGAACCTTGACCCGTCGAAAAACTTCCAGAACCGTAACTGCGTCTGTAGGAGCAATGAGAGCTGCGAAAAGAAAAGAAACGTACGGGGAAAGACCAAGACCCTTCCACAGGATAAATCCTCCAACGCAAGTTGCTATCAAGACCCCTACAGTAGCTAGAACTAATGAAGGTTTGATCACAGCCTTCAGATCACTTGCGCGAAGATGAATCATGGCTTCAAAAATTAATGGCGGAACCACTAAACCCACGAAAAGTCCGCCTCCTCCGCCTTGAAGCAGTTGAGTATAAATTGATCTCAATTGAGAAATCAGGTTTTGAAAAGATCCGCCTTGCATAACAAGCGAAGATGCGATTACGGTGACTAATACTCCTGCTAAAACTAAAATTAAGGTATAAGGTATCTTGAGTTTATTAGAGAGAACTGCAGCTAAGAAAGCCATAAGCAGAAATGCCGCGACAATGAGCTCAATGCTTGGAACCATACAATTGCCTTCCTTCGCTGCAATTTTTGATGAAGCTTGTTTTCTAATTCTCTGAAGCCCTTTATCAATATGTCTGGGTCAGGATAAGTCACTTTAACGTATGAAAAGTAGATTTTGTTGCAGCTAAAAAAATACTGCATAAATATGAGAAAATAACACTATTCAGAAAGTTGAATGAATGGACTCATACCCATTCGGAGTAAGCTCGGTCCGCCTATTCTTAATGGATTTTACAATTAAATGGCGCTGCAATTCCTGTTTGATTCCAGTTTTTTCAACCCAAGGTGATATACATGCAAAGGACTTTGTTACGGCTTAAACAGTAGGGAATCAAACTTCAAATCAAACTCGTATCTCTCGTGTAATTTCTTAGTTCAGGACTCGATCAATGTCTAATATTAATTCATTCAAAAAAAGCCAAGAGGTCTATATTTGCACAATCTTATTACCTTAGGCAACGCCAAAAGTAAGCTATAGATTTAGAATAAGATACTGGCGGTAGATTACTGTGCATGTTTTGGAATTGAATGATGTATCTTCGGGGTATAATGGCCAAATCGTCTTGCATAATATCAGCTTTAAGCTGCAAGAGCCCTCAATATATGTTGTTTTAGGACCAAACGGTGCAGGCAAAACAACGCTGTTTAGGACAATCGCTGGCATACTTGAGCCATACCGCGGGAAAATTCTTCTTGACAACCAAAACATAACCACATCAGGCAAAACGCGGACAAAAATAAGTTATCTATCGCAGTACAACGCAATGCCCGAAGAAATGACTGTGTATAATGCACTCAAGTTTTACTCTAACATCGAAGGCGGAGACCCTGACAAGGTGATTGATCTACTGGACCTCGGCGAACTGAAAAATAAGAGGTTCTCTGACCTTTCGCAAGGACAAAAAAAGAGAGCCGCAATCGCAAAGGTGTTTCTTCACGAAAGCGAGTTGTACTTGCTTGATGAACCTACCGCGAATTTAGACCCAGCAGTTTCAAAAGAAATTCGAGACATAATTCTAAAATTAAGCAAGGACAAAATGATTCTGTATTCTTCACATAACCTCTATGAAGCAACCGATATTGGAACATACTTAATTCTAATCAAAAATGGCGCAGTAACATTGCTTGATAAGATTTCAAATATTAAACCCAAGCAATACCGAGTAGGCATCAAAACCTTAAGTGACATTTCAAGAATTGTAGATGCCCAACGTGAGGGCGATTACTACGTTTTAAGCGTATCCAGCCCAGAAGAAGCAGGACTTGCTCTAAAAAAAGTCGTTGAAAAAGGCGTTTTGGTTACGGAAATGCGTCAGCTGGATAATCCGTTGCAGGAACTCTTTGAGACATCCGGCTCTGAAAAAGCTCAGGGGGACTCGAAGAATGCAAAGTAACGTTTTGGTTTTTGCTAAGCGTAGCCTTAACCTGAGTAAAATAATGGCAGGATTGGGGCTGGGCCTTGCAGCATTGGGGATTTTTGTGATATTTGCCCTATCTCTTCTTGCAGGAAGTTCAAGTGCGGCGGTCTTTTTCCTTCCCGTCTCGTTTATGTCTCTTGGTCTTCTAATTTTTACTATGCCAGTCACGTTGCTCTATGTATATGACAAGAACAACGGGGTCTTGGAGTATTTGCTTTCGCTCGGTTGGAACCAAAGCGACGTCTTCAAGCAATATTTGAAAGCCGCTCTCTTCCTTGCAGTTATCTTCTTCACAGGTGAAGGTGTTGCAATTTTGGTCGCGGGCGCAATTTCGGGGTCAATGGGCGTCTTTCTCTTGGATTTGTTGGTGCTGTTTCTCACGGCGTTTTTGGGTTTCTCAGTGGTTTCTTTGGTTGCTATGGCTATGATGGCTTTTAGCTCGTTACAGAAGCAACGAGTAGGTGCAAACTCTCCTCTCGGGACGGCTATTGGCGTCCCCTTTATTTTTCCGATCTTTTATCTTTCTTTCATCGGATTTATCCCAGAGCTCATAGTTGTACTGTCACTTTGCGTCTTGGCGGGTGCCTTATCGGGTTCTTTGCTGCTTCTGTCAAGCAGACTTATTAGAAGGGAAAAAATGCTACCGTGAAGAGATTGACTGTGTACATCATCTGGATAATAACAAGCCCGAAGGTTCAAATGAGGGTTCACCGCATTCCCTGCCCTTTCTCTCCTTCGCATTCTTAGTGGATTCGCTTAGACTTTAGGCGAATCCCAGCAGCTTCACCACAAATATTAGCAGCCTATTGCGTTCATGTTGGTGAGAGCGATATTTCTAAGAGGTAACCTGTTAAATTTTCCGACTTGCCACTAGATGCGAAGAGGGTGGCCTTTGGAATAAATATGCGTCCGTCTTTGCCCATTTTTGCGTAGAAATACTCCCAGCCTCGTCCTAACCCACATATTCCGACGTGGAGGACTTGATTGGGTTCTAATTTAAACTGCCATCTTATGATTTTTGGAACCTGAACTTTGTTGCAGCCCTCTAAAGGTCTCTTAAACGTTACACTACCTGTTAAAGGCATAGCGCTTCATCACTTTCCTTGACTTATTTTAACTTTTTTCGACTTATTTTAACTTTTATTGACTAATTTTGACTTTTTTTGACTCAACCTGCAACCGCACCAAACCCCAAATCAAAAAAGCAACCTAAAACAACCTGAACAAATCTTGCAGCAAATCACCAAAAAATTTCAGCACCTACAGGCTAAAACGTCATGGATAAGATAAAGAAGAAAAAGCAAAAGCTATAGGAGAATACAGCAGAAAGGTTAGACCCAGATTTTGCGAGTAGCCAAGTTATTTGTGTTCTATTAATTCAATTAGGGTTCCATCTGGGTCTTCAATAAAGGCAATTGTTGTTGTGGGGTTGAACTGAAATGGTTCATCGGTAATTGTGATTTTTTCTTTTCGCATGTCAGCTACAGTTTGGTTGATGTCTGCGACTTCAAAAGCTAAATGGTCAAACAATCGTTCCTCGTATTCGGGCTGACTAAACTTCTTCTGGTTTCGATACAGAGTTAATTCTAGGGTGCAGCCTTCACCTTTGGGGTCTTGTAGGAAAGCGATTTCTGCATTGGTCTTCTTTATCTCGTTTCGTTTCAGTAGTTTTAAGCCAAAAAACCGGGAGTAAAAATCGATTGATCTTTCCATGTTACTTGTGCGGATGCTTGTGTGAACAAACAATTTTTTTCGCCTGACTGTTTATGTTAAGGAATGAATGGTTTGTTATAATCTTTTAGTTGCGACGCTTTTCCGATTCTTCGTCAAGAGTTTTGTTTACAAGTGCATCTGCCTCTTCGATGCAGGGATTAGTTCTTGGAACGTTAACAAAACTAATTTTCCTAAATTTGTCTTTTAATTCAACCGTCTTACGCCATAATTTTCGCAATTCTGGATTTTTTACGCTGTACTCCCCTTTAAGCTGTTTAGCAACCAATTCGCTGTCAAGATGGCAAACTACTTCGTCAACTTTAATGGTTACTGCGAATTCAAGGGCAGCAATCAAAGCGTTGTACTCTGCTTGATTGTTAGTGTGGTCTCCTATGAAGCGTGACTCTGCGCGTATTACCGCGCCTTGCTCTGTTACCGCAAGGTAAGCTATAGCAGCTGGCCCAGGATTTCCTCTTGCTCCTCCATCACTGTATAACAGTAAACGCATATACAGTTGTCCTCATTTTCTTCTGATGTTACAGACACTAATCTCTAAAACATTGATAAAGAAATCTATAACCAAACTGCGAACAATCCAACTCAAACGGAAAAACAACCTAAATTAAACTTTTTAGAATTCTGCAACTTTCAAGTAGAAGAAGAAGTGTGCCCCTGCGAGTTTTCTTCTTCTTCTTTCTTAAAAAACGCCAGAGAAGGACACAGTGCTGTGCGCAACTGTAGTTGTTCTTCTTTGAATAATATTTTCTCAACCCATTTTCAACAATTAACTTAAAATGATATTTTCAAGCCCAAAAAATAAATTAAAAAAATGCTAATTTTAATAGCTTGCAACAATTAGTATTTCTTTTGAGCGGAAAAATATGGATTACAGTGTCATCGCTGAAGCTTATGAGAAAATTGAAGCCACCACAAAACGCTTAGAAATGACAGATTTACTTGTTGATTTGTTAAAGAAAACGCCCAAAGACATCATTGCAAAAGTTGTTTATCTAACTCAAGGCAAATTGTACCCAGATTTCATAGGCGTGGAAATGGGGATCGCCGAAAAATTAGCAATAAAAGCCTTAGCCCGAGCGTCGGGACAAAGCGAAAGCGTTATTCTGAGTGAGCTGCAGAAAAGCGGGGACATCGGCGAAACATCAGAGAAACTATTGATTAAACGCAAGCAATCCACTTTCTTTTCAAGAAAACTCACGGTTGAGCATGTTTATGAGACTCTTGATAAGATGGCTAAAACATCCGGTTCAGGCACCGTAGACACAAAAATGGCGCTTCTCTGCAGCTTATTAACTGATGCCTCGCCAAAGGAAGCAAAATGGATAATCCGCACAGTAACAGCTAACCTAAGACTAGGCATAGCAGACATGACGGTTCTTGACGCATTAGCAATAGCATATGCTGGCGGAAAAGAATCTCGCGAACTCGTTGAACGTGCTTACAGCATTTCTTCGGATCTAGGCAGAGTTGCTGATGTAGTTGTAGATCAAGGTTTAGATGGTATT
>DATIXS010000166.1:0-10523 GCA_035518335.1 Candidatus Acidiferrum sp. | reverse complement strand
GAAGTGGAATTTCACGACAGAAGGTGTCGTCGAATCCTCTCCAGTTGTAGCTAATGGCAATGTCTACGTTGGCAGCTTTGACAACCAAACTTATGCATTAAATGCTATCACAGGAGCACTAGTTTGGAAAGTTCAAGTCGGATACGACCAATGCATTCAGTCTTCCCCTGCTTTTGCAAACGGTATAGTTTACACTGGTAGCGCTTTCGATTATAACGTCCATGCTTTAGATGCTGCAACAGGTACATCAAAATGGACTTACCTGACTAATGCAGGTATAGAGATGGCTCCAGCAGTAGCAAGCAATGCTGTTTATGTTACTACCGCTTTGGGTAATGCAACATATGCTCTTAATGCTCAAACAGGCGCGCTCTTATGGAGTTTCCAAACTGGCGGCAACACTTATTCGTCACCTGCAGTTGTTAATGGGGTTGTTTACTTTGGGTCATATGACGGCAATGTTTATGCAATTGGTCAAAAGGCTGGCCCTACTACTTCTTCAGGCAGCACTGGGTTACCCTTCTATGTATATTATGTGATCATAGTTGTTTTACTTGTGGTAATCGCCGTGGCTTTAATAGTGCTCAGAAGACGACGCTAATAACTAATTTTCTCTTTTTTGTTTCGATATTATAATGTGAATTTAGGATTTAGAAAATTAGTGATGCTCAGAAACATAGTTTTATACTTTCTTATATCAAAAATTGAATTAGTAGAATAGCGTTTTTGCGCTTTTTATTTTATGATTGTTGTTGCATCGTCACAATCACATCATTATTTATCTTAAGATATAATATATTATGTATTAATAAATAATGATCAGAAGTGTTTGAAATGACGATCAAAAACAAAATCAATGAACAAGCAAACCCCCGGTCTACATCTTCATTCCAAATATTCAAAAACAGCAAGATATTATCGGCAACATTATGCCTATTAACTATAATTGTTCTCGCAACAATTACGGGCGGTTTCGGTTCATTCAAAAGCCTAGTTCGAGCAGATTACGTAAAAGGCGAAGGCGTAGGAATTTACTGGGACCAAACATGCATAAACACAACCGTGGCATTTGAATTTGGGCAAGTAAACCCAGGTTCAAACAGCACTCTGACAATTTATATTAGAAATGAATGTAATACACCAATTTCCTTAATGTTGGAAACTTCAAACTGGAATCCTTCAACCTCAACAGATTACATATCGTTAGAATGGAATTACACTGGTCAAATTCTCAATGTAAACGAAGTTATTCCCATAGAAATAACCCTAACTGTTAATGCATCAATATATGGCATTTCAAATTTTAGTTTCCACACTAACATATCAACAAGCCAGCACTAAGTAACCATGTTCGGACGAAAAATAAATTACCAGTCTTCAGCAAGACCGCCTCTCCTAACTCAAAAGAGTTCAAAACCTTTTTTCAAAAGACCTTTCTTAAGGTTTAAGGAACAACTTTGGTTTAAGCAAAACATATTTTTTGTTCGGTCAAAGTTCTAAACCCTCTTAACCCTGATCAAAATGTTCTATTCAATATCCATTTTTCTTTTTTTATCTAATGTTAAATTGCGGTTTTGACTTTTCGCAGTTTCCACAGCAATTTGAGGATTTGGAGAAAATGTTCCTTTAAAATTTTTTTGAGCATTTTCATATTCTTGTCGAATTCTATCATTCATCGAATTAGACTTAATAGATTCTTCCTTTTCCGATTCGCTTTTCATTTTCAATGCTTCTTTGGCGCAAAGTTTTGCTTCGTCGTTTCTCCCCAGCTTTGCCAAGACAACACCTTTGGCAATCAAAGCATTAGTGAAGCAGTGGTCTAACATTAGTGCTTGCTCAAAAGAATCCATTGCTTTTTCCCAATCCCCTTCATTTCCCCGCGCAATTCCAATCAAGTAATGGATTTGTGCATCATCAGGCTTTTGTTTTAGCACTTCTTCGTAGCAGTTAATTGCATCTTTAAACTTTTTTAATTTTTGAAAAGATACGGCCAAACTCAAACGAATTTCCGTGTTGTTTGGTTGCAATTTAATAGCATTTAGGTCACATTCAATGCTTTTAGCGTACTGATTCATTATTCCGAATGTAGCAGCTTTGAGGTGCCAAGCGCTTGCAGAATTTGGATCTAACTCAACTACTTTGTCGTAGCATTTTATTGATTCAGTGCACTTTCCTATTTTTCCAAGGATAACTCCTTTGAGAAGCCAAGCATCAGCGTAATCAGGTTTTAACAATAAAGCTCTGTCAAAACAATCTAATGCAGATTCATACTTACCTGCCTTCTCCATGCACATACCTTTCTCAAGTTCAGTCTTTTCATCAGAAATTGCCTCTCGGTTTTGAATGTTTTCTTTACTTATCGACATATGCAGCACCTCTTTTCTTGATTACAAATAACTTTAAAAGAAGGAGGAGGAGAAGTACTCGTTAATTGTTTAAGTTTGTAGAATTGTTCCATAATTTTTCACCGTAAATATTCTGTGGATGGATTTTTGTCTTGAGTTTTTCTTCTTTCTTCTCTTATTTTTTGAATATTTTGAAGAACCTTGCCAATTTCAACCATTGCAGGACTGTTGAGAAGCTCATCAAGTCTTAATCGTATTTTTTTCATATCTTGGGCAGTTTTGCCATCTTTCTTTTCAATTTCTGTGAAAAGCAGCATTACTGATGCTTTGAGACCCGCTACATATTCGAAAAGATAAATCAAACTCTCCGACGATCGGGCACTGTCCACGACTAATGCCCGGAATAATTCAAGATACATTTTCTTATTGGTTCTTTTGCCGCTCGATTCGATAAGTTCATCTAAACGTTTTAGAGTGTTTTCAGTTGAAATCTGCAGTTCTTTTCTCAGTTCTTCGTAATTTGAATCGAATGGTTTGTCGAAGGATTCTTGTTCTCGGATTATTGGTTCTTTGTTGTTTTCCCGTTTTCGAGCATTTTTTCTTGAATCCACAGGTTTATGGCCTCCTCTACAAGTTCAGTTAACGTTATGTCGTGTCTTATTGCTTGGACTTTTGCTTCTTTCCAAAGGTCTGAGTCTACTCTTAGAGAAGTTACAAATTGTTTTTTTTCTTCCTCGGGCAAAATGACACCTTGTAGTAAGTATTACTTTGTAGTATTTATATTTTTTACTACACAAGTTCCATTTGATATTAATGGCTTAAAACATAAATAATTGAGCCTTCTTCTTAAGATAAGATGGTAATTATGGCTACTCCTGGAGATTTAAAGAATATATTAGGCCCCAACGAGACTGTACAAATGTACATTAAACAGAAGATTTATCACCCCAAAATCAACATAGACTCAGTTGTAATAACCAGCGAAAGAATAATCTTGCGACATCCCCACGAGCTTGGCCTAAGAAAAGACTACACTGATTACAATTACCGGGACATTTCAAATGTCATCCTTGATAAAGGATTAGTTCGCTCAACATTAAAATTTACACTTAGATTGGGTGGAGATCCACTTTCCTTGGACGACTTGCCCAATTCAGACGCAGAAAAAGCATACGGTATAATTAGAGAAAACATAAGCAGGTTCCAAACACCACCTTCATCTGGGTATGCTTCAATTCCAAAATAATCGTAAACGAGGAAACGAGAATAGTGATTCGATAGCTGGAAAAAAGCTGAAAGAAATAGGCTAACAAGGTTTTTTCAATGTTAATTTTTATGCGATAAAGGGTTCTGCTTAAAGAATACTGAGTGTCTTTCCCAAAAACCAGAACTATATCGGCTGAGTAGAAAAAGTGGGCCGAGCCGGAGTTGAACCGGCGACCTTTGGCGTGTAAAGCCAACGTCCTAACCAGGCTAGACGATCGGCCCGCATCTTTTGCTATTCTTCAGCTTGATTTAAGCCGTTTGGATTTATGAATTACACTCGGTTAATATTAGAATTTTGTTTCGTCTTTGTTTTTTGAATTTGTGTTCGAAATCGAATAAAAAAATTAAGACGATAAGCTCAGCTCTTGGAATAGTCGGAACTATTTTTGTTCAAGCAGAATGGCTGTTTGTATTATTGGAATATTTATATTTTGTTCAAATATATCTGGATGAATAATATATTGCATTCAATTATCATGTAATTAGCAAAGTCTACGAATTCTGGCTGGGGGGGGTTAACTTATATATTTTATTACTCTCTCTTTTTATAGGGATCAATTTTGGCCTCTCAGAAACTTTTAGAATTCTTAAACAAAGGCATAGCCCGTGAACTCCAAGTTAGCATTCAATATATGTGGCAACATATCCAAGTTACAGGTTTGGACGGTGTCACAGTAGAAGACATTTTCCGCAAGATTGCAATCGCCGAAATGAAACATGCTGAACGCCTCGCGGAACGCCTAGACTACCTCAACGGTGTACCTACAACAAAACCTGACCCGATTTTCGTCACGGGTAGCCTAATAGAAATGCTCAAGCAAAACGAGCAGGACGAAGAAAAAGCTATCAACCTCTACAAGCAGGCAATTCAAGTTGCATCAAATGAAGGCGACTACACAACCAAGCGGATGTTGGAAGAAATTCTGGCTGAAGAAGAAACCCACATTAACACTTTCGGCAAACTTCTTGTCGGAATGACTGAACCATTCACTCAACCCGGGACATCCAGAGTAGAATAAATAGCTCTCGCTCAGCTTCAGGTAACAATTTGTGATGCATAGCGATCTACTCTACAATTTTTTGTTGTCTTCTCAGGTAACCATCTGCAACTAATGGGTTTGATTTTTTTCATAATTCTAGTTTAAAATGGAACCTTGAGTGTTCGCCATAGTACAGCAATAAACATATATCATATGGAGGAGAAGGCTCTTCTCTAAGTGGTGTCAAGTTTGCCAGTATCTCTAAGATGCCCAGTTTGCGGAATCCAAATCGATCCAGAGAACCTGGCAGCTAGCATCGAAGTGACTTCTGAGAGTTTCGGTGGCAAAAAATACAGTTTTTGTAGCGAAAACTGCAGACATCACTTCCAAGAAGATCCGAGAATTGCTTACTTTTCCATGGAAATAGGCGTAATAAGCAAAATGCCAACTTACAGTGGGGGCTTAGGCGTGTTGGCTGGTGACATCGTAAAGTCAAGCGCAGACCTACGGCTCCAAATGGTTGCCATCACACTTGTAAGTCGAAAAGGCTACTTTATGCAAAAAATAACTGAGCAAGGCGAGCAGCAAGAGTTAACTGAAGACTGGGACCCAGCCAAAACCTTAACCCGCATGCCCAACACAGTCACAGTAAATATCGAAGGACGTCAAGTTAAAGTGCAAGCTTGGCTCTATGAACACCAGAGCCCTACTGGCGGAATGGTGCCAATCCTCTTTCTAGACACAGATGTAGAAGGTAACACTCCCGAAGACAGAAGAATCACAGATTTTCTCTACGGGGGAGACAAAATATACAGACTGAAACAAGAAATCGTTCTGGGCATAGGCGGCACTAAAATCTTGAAAAGTCTGCCTTTCAAAATCAGAAAGTATCATATGAATGAAGGTCACTCTAGTCTTTTAACACTTGAGCTTCTGAAAGAAAACGGTATGGACGCGGAAAAAGTCAAAAACCTCTGCGTTTTTACAACTCACAGCCCAGTAGAAGCTGCTTTTGACCAGTTTTCCTATGACCTCGTTCAACAAGTGCTAGACAATATTTACACCCTTGCTGACATGAAATTATATGCGGGAACAGAAAACCTAAACATGGCGTACTTAGCATTAAACTTAAGCAAGTACATCAATGGTGTTTCTCTAGCACATGTGGATTATTCAAGAAAACTTTTTCCTGGTCGCTATATTCGTGCTGTTACAAATGGAGTCCACTCTTTCACATGGACAAGCCTGCATTTCAGGCAGCTTTTCGATAAATATATCCCTGGCTGGACCAATGAACCCATACTTTTAGCAAAGGCTAGTGAAATCCCCAATCGAGAAGTTTGGGATGCCCACACTAAAGCAAAAACAGACTTACTGACTCTCGTGGAAAAAACAAATGGGGTAACATTGGATCCTCAAGCTCTGACAATTGGTTTTGCTAGGCGAGCTACAGGATACAAACGTGCAACCCTAATCTTCTCTGACTTGCATAGACTAACAGATATTAATCGTAAAGCAAAAATCCAAATGATATTCGCTGGAAAAGCCCACCCAAGAGACACAGACGGCAAGCACCTCATAAGACAAATCCATGATTATGCAAGCAAACTGAAAGATTACATAAGCATCGTTTACCTAGAAAATTATAACATGGATATAGCAGCCAAACTCACTTCAGGTGTTGACGTCTGGCTTAACACACCCCTGCCGCCTTTGGAAGCCTCAGGAACCAGCGGCATGAAAGCCGCTCACAACGGCGTTGTAAACTTCAGTGTTCTAGACGGTTGGTGGATGGAAGGCTGTATCGAAGGTGTCACCGGCTGGGCGATAGGTCCTCACCCAACAGAATTAATTAACGAAAATCAAAGAAGAGAAGCAGAAATCCAAGACCTTTATAGCAAGCTCGAATACCTAATTATTCCTACATTTTATAGTCAAAAAGATGCGTGGATAACCCTCATGAAAAACTCCATTGCAAAAATAGCCTATTACTTCCAGACTCAATGGGTTGTGCGGAGATACATTACAGAAGCCTACCTACTCTAAAGCCAACTTCAATCGATCAAATTGCCGATCTAAGATCTAAACAAAAATATAAAAGAAGCTTTTAATCGTACAAATCATTTAGACAAAATTTGATTGAGCTAACACAAATTCACAATTATTTTCACAAAAAAAGAAAAGATGTTAGAGGGGTTCTGGCGAGCAAAGATTTTCAGATTTGGCAGCTGTACGCATGCAGCCTTTGCAAATGTATTTTGCGTCTTTCACAAGGGGCTTTATCTTTTCTATTGGAGTTTTTTCCTCCACCATTTTGCAGAGGTGTTTTTCATGACCTGGATGAGGTTGAGCTTTTGACAAAATTTGCACCTAAGATACTGAAAGAATTGGGTTAAATATAGTATTGTGACTGTACTATCGTAGCCACATCATGCTCAGTTTGGATAAATTAGTTTGTTCGACAAAAGAAAACTTTAATAACCGCTTGAAAAGCAATTCGATTAAATACAACTTTAACACAGAGAATTATTGGAGACTTATTTGATATCTATTGTTTTGAATAAGCCCGATCTAATTCAAAAGAGAACCATTTCAGGAAGAAGTTAATTATGGGAGCACCCGTTGGAGACGATTTTCAGAAGGAGACCAAGTATATCCGCAACCAAGGTTTTGGCGGCAGCTTAGATTGGTCGAAAAAGCCAGAAACTTACAAGAGCTATCCAAATAGCAAAACGGTAAAGCTGCCAAGCGAGCTAAAAGAGACAACTGCTGCATTCACCGAAATTATACAAAGACGAAAAAGTACCCGTGCCTTTTCAACGCAACCGTTGACCAAATCAGATTTGGCCTTTCTGCTTTGGGTATCCACAGGCATCCAAAGAATAGAACATGGCTACGAATTTCGCATGGCTCCGTCAGCTGGCGCGTTATACCCGGTCGAGACATACGTTGCAGTAAATCACATTGAAGGTTTGGATAAAGGCATTTACCACTACAACATAAAAGATCATTCGCTTGAAGAAGTTAAAGCTGGAAATTTTGGCGATGCATTAGCTCACGCAGCCTTGGATCAAACTATATGTGCAATCGCACCAGTAGTAATCATTTGGTCAGCTGTGTTTAACAGGTCAAAATGGAAATACTCACAAAGAGCTTACCGATACATTTACTTGGATGCCGGGCACATTGCGCAAAATCTGACTTTGGCAGCAACAAGCATTAGCTGTGGGTCCTGCCAAGTTGGAGCCTTCTTTGACGACGAAATTAACTCAATCTTAGCTCTAGATGGAGCAGAAGAGAGCGTAATTTACCTCAGCGTAGTTGGCCATCCCAAATGAAATCTCCAAAAAAACACCTTTAAGTTTAAAACAAAGTATGCAATATGAATAATGTAGCACAGTAGAAAGGGTGCAATTTTTATGAAAGATGAAAAATTTATTTTATATGTTCAAACCAGCGACAATCCTGAAAGGCAATACTCTCCATTGGTTCTGGCTCAAACAGCCAAAGCAATGGACTTAAGCCCAAAATTATACTATCTAGGTCAAGCCCTTAGAATTCTGCTTCCAGGTGCAGCTGAAAAAATAAAACTAGGTTCTTTCCCAACAGTTGCAGAAATGATCCAAAAAACCCTTCAAATGGGAATTGAAATCAATGTCTGCGAAGCATCTAAACGGATGCTTGGATGGGATACTGTAAACTTAATACCGGGAGTAAAAATTGTAGGTGCCGCAACATTAAACGATTTAGTTCTAGGTGCAAACGCTACAATGTGGTTTTAGAAAGAAACACTTAGTGGGCTGAAACGTTCGAGGAGATTTAATGACTGCCAAAATAGACAAGAAACTTGATTGTTTGGGATTATATTGTCCCGAGCCAGTATTCCAGACGAGACTTGCGTTAGATGATTTGGAGATAGGAGAGACATTAGAAGTTGTTGCTGATGATCCCGCTGCTGATTCAGACATACATAGCCTCGTAAGAAATTTAGGTCAGGAAATAGTTAGTAGCACCAAAGATGGCAGTACCATTCGCATAGTTATCAAGAAAATAAAGTAAAAAATCTGGCAACGAGAAAACCGAAGAAGGATCACCCAGAAAAACAGTCTACTATGAATTTGTTAAAATCGAGTTTTGAAGTAAAACAATGTTATGATTAGAGTGAAGAGCAATGTCGAAAACAAAAAAAGTAAATATGGATTATGCATCGGGAAAACCAGTTGACCCCCGAGCAATAGAAGCAATGCTGCCTTTTATGAAAACATCGTACGGCAACCCCTCCTCGCTCCACGTCTCTGGTCAAGAGGCAAAGCGCGCACTTGACGAAGCAAGAGCAAAAATTGCAGATTTGATTAATTCTGAAAAAGCTGAATCGATAATTTTTACATCAGGCGCAACTGAAAGCAACAACACAGCAATTAAAGGCGTTGCCAACCGTTGCAAAGAAAAGGGAACCAAAATCATAACCTCAAGCGTAGAACACATGTCTGTAGTTAACCCAGTTAAGTTTCTGACTACAAAAGGCTTTGAAGCAGTTTTTCTTCCGGTGGACAAATTTGGCACTTTAGATTTAGCCACCCTAGAAAAAGAACTAAACGACAAAACAACTCTTGTATCCATCGTGTACGCTAACGGTGAGATAGGCACAATTGAACCTATTAACAAGATAAGCAAAATAGTGCACAAAACAAACGCTATCCTGCACGTTGATGCGACAGTTACGGCTGGTCAAATACCAATCGACGTACAAGCTTCAGGCATTGATCTTCTAACTATTTCCTCAAATGATATGTATGGACCCAAAGGTGTCGGTGCACTCTATGTAAAAGACGGGATTCGGATAGAGCCTCAGCTTCATGGGGGTGGACAAGAAAAAGGCCTACGATCTGGAACCGAAAACATACCGGGAATCGTTGCTTTTGGGAAAGCCGCAGAGATAACTAAAAAAGAAATGCAAACCAACATCGAACATTTGACTAACCTAAGAGATAGACTAATCACGGGTTTGCTGGAGCCGCTTCCCTACACGTTCTTAAACGGACACCCAACTAATCGAGTTCCCGACAACGTATCAGTTAGATACAGCTTTATCGAAGGAGAATCAATGCTGCTTAGCTTAGAACTAAACGGCGTCACTGTTTCCTCCGGTTCTGCATGCGCATCAAAGACATTAGAACCCTCGCATGTATTGCTTGCAACTGGACTAAAACACGAAGAAGCTCATGGGTCAATAATGTTTAGTTTGGGCAGGGAAAACGTTTTGGAAGACGTAGAATATGTTATAGGCTTGATGCCTAGTATAATTAATCGGTTAAGGGCTATGTCACCATTGACACCTAAGGAGATAAAAAAATAATGTACTCAGACAAAGTTATGGAACACTTCAAAAACCCCAAAAACACAGGGGAAATTCCTGACGCAGACGGCGTAGGCACCGTAGGAAATCCTGTCTGCGGCGACTTAATGACTATGTACATCAAAGTTAAAGATAACAAAATTGCTGATGTCAAATTCAAAACTTTTGGCTGCGGAGCTGCAATAGCCACAAGCAGCATGACAACAGAAATGGCCAAAGGAAAAACGCTTGAAGAAGCCCTAAAAATAACGCGTGCCGACGTTGCTACATCGCTGGGAGGATTGCCGCCGGTCAAAATGCACTGCTCAAACTTAGCTGCGGACGCACTACATGCTGCAATAAAAGATTTCTACAAAAAACAAGAAGTATGCAACGAGGTGAAAAAATGAAGACAAAGACCACAAAGTGCGAATTCTGCAGTTCAGACAGCACACCCGAATTGTGCAAACTGTCAACAGCCACAACTACTATCGACGGCAAAAAATACACTGCCTGTTGCATAAAATGCGTCGGCAATAGTGTGGAAGAAAAACCAAAAAAGAATCTTGCAAAACAAAGCAAGAAATAAAAAAACCA
>DATIXS010000165.1:0-3724 GCA_035518335.1 Candidatus Acidiferrum sp. | reverse complement strand
CCAAATTTTAGAAAACGTTAAAAAGTTTAATGCTAATGCAAAAATCGTAGGCATTTTGGTGCAGGAAATGGCTCCAAATTCAACTGAAGTAATAGTAGGAGCTGTCAAAGACCCCCAGTTTGGGCAAACAGTAATGTTCGGTTTAGGTGGAATATTTGTTGAAATCCTAAAAGACGTAAACTTCAGAATTGCACCCATAAACATTGATGATGCAAAAGAAATGATTACTCAGCTAAAGGCTTATCCGCTTTTGCAAGGGTTCCGCAACACGCCGCCTTCAGACATTGAAGCGTTAGAAGGAATACTTTGCAGCACTTCCCGCTTGGTTATGGATCATCCAGAAATTAAAGAGTTAGATCTGAACCCAGTGATAGCCTACCAGAAAGGTGCAAAAACAGTCGACGCAAGAATAATACTAGAATAAGAAAAGTAATAATTTCTATTTTCTAAACAAAAAGAAGAAAAAAACAAAAGAAAAGCTACTGCTTTTTGGTTAGTTCTTCAATAATTTCCTTAGCTCTATCTACTCGGACTTTGCGTTCCTTAATCATCTGCTCAGCAACTTTGTCAACTAAGTCGTTTTTTGCTCCTGCTGTTACTGCGATGTTTCTTGCATGAAGAGACATGTGCCCCCGCTGGATACCTTCGCTTGATAATGCTCGTAGTGCGCCCAGGTTTTGAGCTAATCCGACGGCAGCTAAGACTTCTCCAAATTCATTGGCTGATTTAACATTCAAGATTTTCATAGCTATTCTAGCTATAGGATGAGTTTTTACTGCTCCGCCGATTAAGCCAACGGCCATTGGCAATTCAATTTCGCCGTTTAAGTCTCCGTTCTTGTTTTTTGTCCATTTAGAAATTGAAGTGTAGGACCCCTTTAAGGCGGCGTAAGCGTGTGCTCCGGCTTCAATGGCACGATGATCGTTGCCAGTAGCTAAAACAACTGCGATTATCCCGTTTAAAGCGCCTTTGTTATGGGTTGCTGCGCGGTAAGGATCGGCGGCTGCAAACGCAGATGCAAAAGCAATACCATCTACTACAGCTTCGCCACCAAGTGCTTCTTTTGGGATAGTGCACCATGCTTTAGCTAAGCGTTTTGTAGCTAAATTAGTGATAATACGCAAGTAAACACGACCGCCTGTAAGTTGTTCAATCATTGGAGCTACAGCTTCAGCCATAGTGTTAACAGCGTTTGCGCCCATAGCGTCTCTGCAGTCAACATATAATTCGACAATAACCATTTGCCCCATTGTGGTTTCGATAATTTTGGCGTCCATGTCTTTGGCTCCGCCCCCGAAAGAATTTAAAACTGTGTCTTGGTCGTTTGCTTTCTTGAGAATTTCCGATCTAGCTCCAAGGATTTGTTGTTTAGCTAGTTTGGCATCTTTAATTTTTACAAGTTGGATTTGCCCAATCATCACTGGTGTTGTGCTGCTCGTATGGAAGCCTCCTCCATCTCGAATCATCTTAGCTGCGTAACTGGCAGCGGCGATTACACTTGGCTCTTCAGTTGCCATCGGGATTAAGTAATCTTTTCCGTTTATTTGGAAATTTACTCCGATGCCTAAGGGTTCAGGGAAAACGCCGATAACGTTTTCAACCATGTGATCGGCTACATCCATTGGCAAAGAACCAGTGTTTTCAAGTAACCGCATCTCCTCTTCGGTTAAGCCTGCAAAATCTTTAATGAGTGCCAAACGCTCTTTGGGTGTAAGTTTATAGAATCCTGAAATTACAGATGATTTAGTCATTTTTAATTCCTTTACTTGTGAGTTGAAAGTAGTTTAGTTTTCCGCTTTTAAGCTTTAACCACATTTTAGCCTAAAACATAAGGATTTACAATGTGGTTTGACCGTGATTTCTGGGCATAGCGATCGCAGAAACGCCCAACCGTTTTCTAATTTCCTTAGCCAAAACTGTCCCATTGTTACCTCGATAATTGTCCGTAATAACCTGTTTTGCTTGTGAACGTTTAACATATTCAATTGTTCCATCGAAATCAGAATGATCACTTAAGGCAACCAAGTATTCTCTATCACCAATCTGTCTGCATGGCGAATTAAATTCCCAACCACTAACGCAAATCCGGGAATTACTTAACCCCACGTGCGGGCGTGAATTCATATGGTAAAATGCAACGCAAGGAAGATTACCGTCTAAAAGTTCGCGTCCATCATCATTAGTTGAAAGAGAAAAGCAACCTAGATTCATCCCGTGGTGCTCGCAAACTTTTGTGACTTCGTAAACGCGTTCAGGCATAACAAATGGAACTTCGACATCTGCCTCTCTTAGAAGCTTCATTATTTCCTGCAATTTGCCATGGTAACCAAAAACGTAAACAGCACCCCCTCTCAAACGTTTTTCAACCATTGAAACTAAAAGTTCTCGGACATCAATGTCAAATCTTCGCCTGCAAGAAGGACTTCCATAAGTTGAATCGACCACTAAGACATCACAGTTTACAACGGGTGAATTATCAATTCTGAAATCGCCGGAATAAGCTATCTGTATCCCGCCAGCGTCCTCAACCAACACTTGCGCAGCGCCCAAAATATGATCAGCTTTTATAAGCGTTATTTTTTCGTCGCCGAATTTTATAGGTTTGCCGTACTCCATTGTCTGAACTGGTGCGCTACCAAGTTTGAGGGAATTGTCAAGAGTTGCTGCAAGGTCTCTTGTGGCTTTAGTCATCAAAACCTTTTCGCATTGCCTCAAGCTTTTCCGTAAGCCGCCCAGATGATCTGCGTGTGCGTGCGTAACGATCCTCAAAGGCATAGCAGCGTCAAAAGCGTCACAGGCGACGTTGTCACCTAATAAAACTGCACCATTTTTGCAGACCTTAGCTCTTAGTGACAACAGAAGCCCTTCTTATTAAGAAGATTTTTCTGCTAGCCACTCGATGAGTTGCTGCGGATAATCGGTTTCAATTGTTATTTTTAATGGGCCTAACGGTGATTCCGCTGTCTCTTCACAAAAGGAAACGTGTCCTGCAAAAGCTACTTGCTTGTTTAGGCAAAAACTAATCGTGTTGCCTGTTGTGCTTCGGAAAAGCGCTTTTCTGGATGCATCACGAACTCTGTCATTACGCATAAGTGTACGAAGTTTGCTAAGAGATTCTTGGCCTTTTGCATCGGCATTTAAAATTTTTGTTTTGCCTTCGGTTTTAATTGTTATTGAAGCATTAGATAAAATGTTAGTTAAAGCTGTCATCAGTTTTTCCTCGCTCTCTGTTTGGTTAATTTCTGTCTCAATGTGAACGCTTACTTCAGCCATTTTTCTTCAATTCTCCGCAAAGCCTCTGCGACTCTGGCTTTTGTTTCTTCAACGCTGCTATCGTTGATTACCATTTGCTCTGCCATTGCAATCACATTTCCTAAACCAACGCTTAGTTCACGGATGTCACGTTCATGGAAAACTTTCCATGCGCTTGGGTCATCACTTCGGTGTCGGCTAGTTAGGCGTGTGAACCTTTCTTCTGGGGAAGCATGTACTGCAGCTATGCTGAATTTGGTAAAATGTGCCTTGAAAGCTTCGACCTCGTGGAGGCTTCTTAATCCGTCGATAAGAATTTTGCTGCTTTCTTGTGCCTCTACTTTGGGAATACACTTCTGTGCGACTACTGCAACTCCTCCGTCAGCTCGTAGCTGAAGCATGACCTTACCGACGTTCTGCGGGGTTAATTCTAATCCAAGTTTCTTTGTTTCCTCTCTAATTACATCACCCA
>DATIXS010000164.1:0-3530 GCA_035518335.1 Candidatus Acidiferrum sp. | reverse complement strand
TAGAGCGGAAAAAAGTGGCGTAAAAATAGGTGTAGTTGAGCCAAATCAAAAGTTTGCTGAGGGTGTTTGGAAAATTTACAATGAAACCCCAATTAGGCAAGAGCGAGCTTTCTCGCATTATGGTGAGCCGCTTGAAGCAGTAATAGGAAATATAACCAACGCTCGAAAATCTACATTTATTGGGGCATTTTTGGAAAAAGAGCTTGTGGGATTTATCCAAATAATCTATGGCGACAACATCGCCATCATTGCTCAGATACTTTCAATGCAAAAGCACTGGGACAAAGCGGTAAACAATGCTCTTCTTGCTAAAGCCGTTGAAGTCTGCGCGTCCAAAGGCGAGCTGTGGCTAATGTATGGGCGAATAGGAAATCATCCTTCACTTGACCGATTCAAAGAAAGTAATGGTTTTGCCAAGTTTCCGATTTCACGTTATTACATTCCTATAACTGAAAAAGGCAAAATTGCAATACGTTTAGGTTTGCACAGAGACTTCAAAGATGCGTTGCCTCAGTCTATCAAATACCCGCTCATTCCGGCCGTGAATTGGGTAAGCAGAAACAAGGTGCGAATAGAACTTCGTTTATCAAGACGATAAATCTCTTTTTAAAGCATCTTTTTCGATCTTTGAATCATAGCGGACAAAATTCACTAAGAAACATTCCAGAAAAACAAGCTAATAATGTTCTCAAAGAAAAGATAAATAATAAGAAAGCCAATAATTGCGAAACAGAACGATTGACGATTTATTTAGAGGAAACTCAAAGTGGCTCAACCGACGATATACGTTATCATCGTTAACTGGAACGGAAAAAAACACTTGCAGAAGTGTCTTTCCTCTTTTTTCGCCAAGACATTGAATCCTAAAAGTAAAGTCGTTGTAGTCGATAATGCAAGCACTGATGGATCAGTAGAAATGCTCCAATCAAACTTTCCAGAGGTCGAGCTCATTAAAAATGTCGAGAATACCGGTTTTTCACATGCGAATAATCAAGGAATCCGGTACGCACTTTCACATAGAGCAGCATGCATTTTGCTATTAAACAATGACGTTGAAATTAATGATGGAAAATGGCTTGAAAATCTGACTAATGTCCTTGAATCAGACATCAAAATAGGTATTGTCGGCTGTAAACTTCTTTATCCTAATGGAAAAATCCAACACGCTGGTGGAATAATTAACTTGACTGGAGGGCATAATCGTGGCGAATGTGAAGAAGACACGGGGAAATATGATAAAATTGAGTTTCTTAAATTTGTAACAGGGGCAGTTTTATTAGTCAGGTCTGAGGTGGTTCAAAAAATTGGAATTTTGGATGAGGGATTTACCCCATTGTATTATGAAGATGTAGATTGGTGTGTAAGAGCAAGGCGTTATGGATATAAAGTCGCATATTCACCTAATCCAACGCTTATTCACCATTGCGGGTCATCGGCCAACAAGTTAAATCAAGAAACAAAGCTATTTTACCTTCGAAGAAGCTTCATCCGATTCTTTCTAATCAACTTCCAATTTACAGACATTCTCAAACGAATAACAAAGTTTGAGACAAGAATAGCAGTTGGTTGCGTGATTGGTCGCTCTAAAAACAAAAAATTTCCCTTGACTCTGAGATCCGACGCTTCAAATCGATTGACGCTTTTCTTAAAAGCATGGTTGTCGAACATTCGAAATATCAAAAACATAATTGCTCTAAGAAAACAAAGATTTAGTTTAAGCGTTTCATAAATTTTCAAGAAAAGAAATTCAATGTTTAAGTTAAATTCTTTTTGCCATATCTTTAAATCAGCTAAGGTTAATAAGAGATAATAATTAGTCCGCCAAGAGAGAAGTTTATCTCTAACGAAGAAGAAAATTGGCTATTGCAAAAACAAAAATAAACGTGTCGTGGCAATGGGAAAGTTAGTTAATCTCAAAAAAATTCGTTTTCTTTTGCGTTTCAAGGTTACCTCGACACATGTTTCGCCAGAAGTTGAAAACAAAGAAGCCTCTCCTAAACAGAATCGCTGGCGATTTAGTAAGAAGGCCAAAAGTCTGATTGTTTTTGCAATTATAATTGTACTGTTGATTTCTATTTTTGCTTTTTTACCAAAACAAGGTCAATCCATCCCTATTCCTCAAAACACACCTACATCAACAGCTTCTCCGTCAGTCACTGCAAAGCCCAGTAATACTAACCAATCTACAACTGTACCAAAGCCTATTCAGGTGATTTGGCAAGACCCAAACATGCCCGCAACAAACTCTTCTATTTTTCCCAAGGATCCAGGCGTTATAAAATCAGCCCAAACCGTCAATAGCACAATGTGGTTGGAGGTAGCAAAAAATGCTTGGGCATATTTCCAGCCTGATGTAGGCGTAAATGCTACAACTGGGCTTCCTTCCTCTGG
The DNA here is from genome assembly GCA_035518335.1 of Candidatus Acidiferrum sp. Classification (GTDB taxonomy): domain Archaea; phylum Thermoproteota; class Bathyarchaeia; order Bathyarchaeales; family Bathycorpusculaceae; genus Bathycorpusculum. Next base: position 1,139 of record DATIXS010000164.1, on the reverse strand, counting down.
TTACGGTTCTCCTTGTTTTACTGATTGGGATCTAGGCGTTTATATTCAGGCAGTAATAGATGCACAGAACTTAAATTTGACTAATACTGACGGCCCTTGGGGATCTAGTGCAAGAATCGAAAAGGTCATGACGTTTTTAGAAACTCGACCTCTTAATGACACGACGCATTATCCATTTTGGTTCTACCAATCGGCAGATGGACAAGATTGGCATCAAAATTCTGATTTGGCTACTGAACCGGTAGATGTAGTTGATACAGGGAGGTTATTTGTCGCTCTTAATAATCTTCGAGTTTTTAACAGTAGTTTAACTTCGCGCATAAATAACATTGTTCTTTACGGACAGTATTTTAACAGATCTAACTACGCTGTAATATTACCGAGCATCAAGTCAGACGGACTTACTTCGACTAGCATTTATGCTTACTACGTATACAGCGGGTTTGCAAGTTTTTGGCCAGACATTCTTGGCATTATACCAAGCACAATAATGAACAATATTTTTTCAGCTGGAAATTTTACTACTAATGGTGTTTCGTTGCCTGCCGCTTCAATAACAGGTGATCCATTGCTTTGTTCAGTTTTTGAGCTTAATAATAACGATTCTAAATTGATGGCTTTGACAAATCAGGTTTATCTCGCTCACCAAGCGTATTATAATGCTACAGGTCAGTACCGAGCTTTCAGTGAAGGCCCATCACTCTTGGGCGGTTGGCAATATGAATGGGTGGTTTTGCCAGACCGCGGAACTTGGGTTATCATGGATTCAGGTTCACAAGTGAATGTAAGTCCAATAATTTACACTAAAATAGCACTCAGTTTTCTTGCAATTTACAATTCAAGTTTTGCCAAAAGCCTAAGTGTTTACGTTGAGGACGCTATTCCAACTCCTGTAGATGGATATTGCGAAGGACTTGATGAATCTGGAACGCTTTTTCCCGGGGTCGGTCTAAATACTAACGGCTTAATCTTAGACGCCGCTGCATATGCTGTCTTCAATAGTCCACAAAGCATATGATTTGTTGCAGTCTTTCAATGATGAATACGACTTGAGAACCTTGCCCTGAAAATTATTAGGTAAGATAGCAAAATGTTTACAGTAGGCCAAGACTTTTAACCTGAAATTGAAAGGTTCACGC
>DATIXS010000163.1:0-3045 GCA_035518335.1 Candidatus Acidiferrum sp. | reverse complement strand
AGCACTTCGTCGCATGCTTGAATGATCGCTTTTGCTTTTTTGTCTTCCAAGCAACCCAATTGAGCGTTTGTTATAGCTGCAGACTTTTTTATGGTCACATAGGCTTTGATGAACGACAAAGGCGCTTTGATTCCGCTTACTGGAAAATTCTCTGTCGCTCGTAGCGTTTGAATTCCGTAATACGCATCTTTAGGAATTGCTTTCTCGCCTAAAGGATCAATCTCTTTTCTTGTTTCCATTTACCTCAGCTCTGCTCACTTTTGGGATGAAGTTCTTGAATTATTTTCTTCTTAGTCTTCAGTATCTTTTCAGTTACTTTAATTTTTTTTGGACAAACAACTGTGCACATGTAATAGCTTTTGCAGCCCCAAATTCCATAAGGCTTCTCCAAGACTTGCATGCATTCAACAGAGTCAGTTGCTCTAGAATCAAAAATATGTTTTTGTGCTCTCAAAATGGCAGCTGGACCAAGGAATCTTTGTTCTTGCTCCAAGATAACTGGGCAAGCAGCCACACAACAGCCGCATAAAATGCATTTGATGGCATCGTCAATTTTACCTCTCTCTTCAATGCTCTGAAGGCGTTCTTCTTCGGGTGAATAATCTAGGGTTTGTGACGGCTGATTTTGATTAATGCTTTTTATTCTTTTAAAGAAAGGCTCCATGTCTACAATAAGGTCTTTAGTTATTGGAAAGAATTTTAGTGGTTCAATCAAAAGCTCTTGCTTGTAGTCATAGTCTTTGATTAGTTTCTGGCAAGCCAAAGAAGGTATGCCATTAATGCTTACCGCGTCTGAACCACATATTCCATGAGCACAAGACATCCTATATGCTAAACTGCTGTCCTGTTCCCATCTGATCTTGTTAAGGCAATCGAGGATTCGGTCGTAGGGGTTGGCATCTACATTGAATATGTCGTAGTGCGGTTCGTTGTCAGTTTCAGGATTGAACCGATAGACTTTCAATATTACCTTCGTGTTAATATCTCCTATTTTCAGGTGTAAACCGCGTGATAGATACTGGTTTGTAGGTGATTTTGAAGCCTTCTGGTGTCAGATAGACCAAACTGTGCCTTAGTCCTTCTTCATCGTTTCTATCTTGGTAATCGTTTCGGTAATGAGCTCCACGGCTTTCTTTTCGTTGCAGCGCAGAAAAAACTATGACTCCTGCAGTTTTCAGCATATTGCTCAATTCTAGTGCTTCTTGAAGCTCGTAGTTGAATATCTTACCTTTATTATCTAGCCCAATGTTGAGCAGCCTATTTTCTAGTTGACAGATTTGATTTTGTGCTTGCTCAAGTTCGTTGGCATTTCTGAAAACACTACATTTCTCAGTCATTACACTTTGCATTTCCGCTCGCAAAACTGCTGCGCGTTCTTTTCCCTTTGCAGAAAGTAAATTGGTAACTTTTTCAACAACTATGCTTTCGGCTTGCTGAGGAAGAGGCGGTAATTTTCTTTCTTTTGCGTGGTTTGCAGCGCTGATTCCAGTTCGCCTTCCAAAAACGACTAAGTCAATTAATGAGTTACATCCTAAACGGTTTGCGCCATGAACGCTCACACATGCACATTCGCCAACAGCGAAAAGACCAGCTAGGGCGTGTTCGCCTTCATCACTTAAAACGCGTCCTTCATAATCAGTGGGGATTCCACCCATAATGTAGTGACATGTGGGGGCAACCGGAACGAGCATTTCACTTGGATCAATCCCTAAGTAAGTCTGAACAAAAGATGATATTTCAGGCAATTTTTCAATTAATTTTTCTTTCCCGATTTTTGTTAGGTCAAGACTTACGTAGTCTTTGCCATTTACACCTTTGCCTTCTTTTATTTCAGTTAAAATTGCTCTTGAAATAATGTCTCTTGGAGCTAAATCTTTCAAATTCGGCGCATAACGCTCCATAAAACGCTCACCAATGCCATTCCGCAGAACTCCGCCTTCCGCACGAGCTGCCTCGCTTATGAGAATTCCAAAACCGTAAATGCCAGTGGGATGAAACTGAACAAACTCCATATCTTCAAGAGGAATAAGAGAATCCAAGACTAATGCAAAACCGTCGGCGGTGGAAGCAAAGCCATTTGATGTTGTTTTGAAGATTTTGCCGCTTCCTCCCGAAGCCAAAACTACTGCTTTTGCATGAAAAACCTCAGATTTGCAAGTGGCTACATCGTAGCCTGAAACACCGCAACAATGCTCGCCTGCAAACAACAGATTCAAGACAAATACTTCATTGAAAAAATCCACGCCTATTGTTTGGCAACGATCATAAAGCGTATCCATTATCGCCCTACCAGTGCGGTCTGAAACATAACATGCTCGTTTAACAGATGCTTGCCCATAATTTCTTGTGTGTCCACCGAATCGACGTTGCTCAATTTTGCCCTCAACGTTACGGGTGAACGGCACGCCCATGTGTTCAAGGGAAATTATTGCCTCTGGCGCTTCCTTTGTCAAAATTTCAACAGCATCTTGGTCTGCTAGATAATCGCTGCCCTTAACAGTATCGTACATATGCCATTCCCAATGGTCCTCTTCCTCGTTTCCAAGGCTTGCCGCGATTCCTCCTTGAGCAGCGACTGAATGAGAACGTGTAACATGCACTTTGCTGACAACGGCAACTTTACAGTATTCGGCCGCAGTTAAAGCAGTGTATAATCCAGCAATTCCGCCACCAACAACCACAACGTCATATTCATGGATCAAATGTTGGTCTCCTCAAAAATCAAATTTCGAATTTTTCAATAATCCTGTTTTCCTTTTCGCCTGTGATTTCAGCGATTACATGAAAGAATTGTTCAAGCCCTGAATTGATGATTCTCGGTTTTAGCAGCTCATCGATTTGGAATACACCTGCAGAGTTTGACATTTTAATTTTTATGTTGATTGGTTTTTCTCCATCTTTGGCATTTTCAGCACATTCCACTTCAACTTTTTCAATGGAAAGCGCTGATACAGCGTGTATGTCTATTTTGCCTGCTTGGAAAGGAATTCGTGCTCTTCCAGCTTCCATATCTAAGGCGTCGGCGATTCCCACAATTCCGGCTTC
>DATIXS010000162.1:0-2169 GCA_035518335.1 Candidatus Acidiferrum sp. | reverse complement strand
TAGTCACAAGTTGAAGCCTGTGACTTCATCTGAACCTGTCAACTTGCTCAGATCTTGCGATGCTTGCGGAAGACCTCTTGGAAGTGGCTCTTACAGCTGATATCTGAGCGTACTTGTATGCAAAATCCCATTTCAACACGTCAGGATTACTGTAGAGCCTTCAAATTAGAGGATCGATACTCTCTTCTTTTGATGAAACATAGATTTTAGGATGAAAAGTGTCACTTAGACGGATTCTTTGACCAGTTTCGCTAATTATCCAGACGCAAATTTCACCTTCGTTTGAAGGGTAAGCAAGTATCCAGCCTTTAATTTTACAAGGATTACTTATTGAGAGCAATCAAACACTTCAGGGGCTTCTGCTTTGTTTCAAAAATTCTTAAAAGAAATTCGCCCAAGCAACTCACTAGAGTAGTGGAGACATTTGTGAAAATGAAATTCTTAGAATTTCTTTTTGATAAACGAACAAGAATACTATTGTGTATATACCTGCATGTTAAAAACGCTTAATAGCTAAATCTGTAAGGCAACACTTAGTGCAAATTGCCCTAAGGGTAAAGTAAAGGCAGCGGTTTTGTTTCTTCTAACCTCTCCCTTCTCCCCAAAAACTACTGTCTTACTTTATCCTTGGTGATGATTTGCAAAAGCGAGTTGATAAGTTCACTCTAAATAAATTAAGACATACTATTCATTAAACTGCTCAAATTATTTCTTAATAACCTAAACTTGGCAATTTGCCTTTCTTGATTTAGTATTTTTTCCCTGAATCGTCACATCGTAGCCATTGCTTAACTCCTCAACCGCCCTATCAATATGAGCCTTGAAAATCAGGACTGCATATACTTTCAGCGATATTTTAGAACAGTTTTTTTGGACTTCAGAGGTTTCAAACTCGTCCTTCAGTGGATACTGTTAAGTTACCTACAAACAACAAAACTTTTTTTCCTGCAAAGAAAGTTATGAGTCAGTTGTTTATATCCTTAAATCGTAGCTTCTTTTACATTAAAAGTGGAGTCAATAATGACACTCTTTCATCGATAATTCTGTTCATGCTCGTACTGGGTTTGCCTTTTGTTCGGCGAATTACAACAATTAGAACCTCATGAAGCATGGTTATCTGACGATTGCCGCGATGTTGTTACAAACGATTTTAGTTTTTGTGGTAATGGTGCCGGGTGTCCTGAGAGGTTCAGGAGCAATTCTTTCTCTTTCACCAGAGTATGCGGTTAACACGTGGCTTCATTTTGGTCTTGGAATTGTTGCCATGGTGTTAGGTTTTTGGTTCGTTGGTTTGTGGGTTTTTTTCTCTCATTTAAAAATGCAATGTTTAGTTGTTAAGAGGTACATGATGCCTGCGTTAATTATTTGGATAATTGCTATAGCTACAGGAGCGTTAATTCATTTGCTTCAAATGTTCTAGCTAATTCTTAACCTAATTATTGTGTCTGATAAATAAAGTCTATGAATCCATTGTTGGTTGAATATTAAAGAACTGGTCGAGTTAAAGGAATTATTGAACCTTCCTGAATGTTAAGGTTCTTTCTACACAAACATTTAGGGATAGTTTATTTTGCGATTTGGTAGTTTTCTTTTCCGTTCCTGTTCAGCTTTGGAATACTTATGGTGAATTTTACTCCTTTGCCTTGTTCACCCTCCTCGATTATGTTCCAGCCGTAAACATCCATCATCTTGCTAATCAGAAACAACCCAAAGCCCGTGCTGCCGCCTGTGCTGAAGCCTTCTTTGAAGAGTTTCGATTTGTCATTTGCCAAGATGCCGACGCCGTCATCCTCGTAAATGAGTCTTAGGTTTTCTTGGCCTGTCTTTTCATATCGGATTTTGATGGTTTTGGTTTTTTTGCCGTATTTCCTTGTGTTGTCGATTAAATTGTAGAAGAGTTGACTTAGAAATGAATCTGCCAAAACAGTTAGACCCTGGCATTCATTAAATATTTTTGGAAGTGAACCCGAAAATAGATTTTTTGCTTCTTCTATTTTGACTTCAACGTTTATGTATGTTAGGTCTTCAACTCCAAGTTGTTCATACATTTTTGCGAAGTCGAAAATCTTTATGGATTCGGCTATAGCCTGCTCCATTTTATTGAGTCCCTCCACGATGTCAGCCTGATCACCATGCTTCTTTTTGAGAATATAAGAATAACCAGTTACC
>DATIXS010000161.1:0-6098 GCA_035518335.1 Candidatus Acidiferrum sp. | reverse complement strand
GAACTATAAACTGGTGCGTTGAATATTCCTGTGTCAGTTGAGAAAGCGTTGCTGGTCCACAGTATTTTGCCAGAGTGTGGGTCAAGGCAGCTTCCTTCCACAACGAGGTGATTAGAATCGATTTCATATGCGATTGGCCATGTTCTATTCATTGAAATTTCTGTGGTCCAGACTATTCGTCCAGTCTGGTCAACCGCTATCATGGAAGTGTTGGTACCTACGAAGATCAGCCCGTCAAAAGCTGTGATGTACGGTTGTATTCCAGCTATATTGGCCTTCCAAAGTATGTTTGATGTACTAGGAGCGGGCCCTGCCGAGAAACGGGTAAATGACGCATTACCTTGGAATTGGGGCCACTCATATTGGTTTAAATTAGTTGAAGTTGAGCTACCGTTTGTTTGGGCGTTTGCACCTAAACTGAGGCTTGAAATTGAGGCGAAAACTGAAAAAAGAAGAACAACAAGAATACCTATGGCGAAGCTTTTTTTGTGGATCATGAAGTGTAAATGTTCAATTAAGAGTTTAACGAGTTGCCACCAGTGACTTTATGATAGTTGGTTTCACTATAAACCTTACGGAACTTGGCCCTTTCTTGTGTTTGTCATAAAATAAGTAAAAAGCTGCTGATGAATCAATAAGTGGAACTAAGAGAGGCAGCGCATAATCTTTTTTAGTTTGATAGGAAACGTTAACATCAATAATGAATCAGCGAAGAGACTTTGAGGGTGGATTTTGGTTTGACGAATAAGGGTCCTTTACTTATGACTTCTTGGAGGGCAACAGGTGCTTGTAATGCTCGGTGTAGATATTGTAACGTAGATGCAACAGGTAAGCGTTCGCCAAGAGAAATGACCACGAAAGAGGCATTGCACCTGGTTGATGAAGTTCACAGTTTTGGCGTTAGATGGTTCGGCTTAAAAGGTGGAGAGCCTCTGATGCGTGAGGATATTTTTGAAATTGTTACTTACGCAAAAAATCTTGGCCTCAACGTATGTTTACTAACCAATGGTTGCTTTGTAGATGGAAAAATTTATGATAACTTGGTTAAGAATCAAGTTTGGACATCCGTTAGTATAGATGGACCGGAAGAAATTAACGACCAATTAAGGGGAAAAGGATCATACAAGAAGGCATTATCAGCTATTGAAAAATTGTCAGAGGGTAAAATCCTTAATGGCTTAGCTTGCGCAATAACAAAAATAAACTACAAGCATCTGGATCATGTCGCAGAATTGGCAGACAAATATCATGCCAACTTTGTTTGGTACAATCATCTTGTACCAAGCGGACGTGCAAAAGAAACAGCAGAAACAATTGAACTCACTCCAACTCCTATGGAATATGAGTGGACGCTTAATCATATATGGGATTTAACACAAAAATATGAAGGGAAATTTGAAATCCACGTGCATTGTCCACATTTTGTCCGTGTTGTAAAACAAAGGAATCCACCTAATTTTGACGAGTGGTACGAGCACAAATTTCATGGAAAATGTACATATTTTGCATTTGGTGGATACCTAAGTGTAACCGAAAACGGCGATTTAATACCGTGCTTCTACACTGACCTTAGACCTTCAGAGCCAATGATGCTAGGAAATATTAGAGAAAAAAGCCTCACAACGGCATGGAAAGAAATCCAAGAATCAAAATACTACAAGAGTTTCCAAGACAGAAACGTCTTGAAAGGCAAGTGCGGAGTGTGCGAGTATCGAGAACTCTGCGGAGGCTGCAGAAACAGAGCTTACGCTTATACAGGAGACATTTATGAATCAGATCCTGCATGCGCCTATATTCCTGAAAGTCTTCGCCAGAAATAGCGCATATTTTTTTCAATTTCTTGTAGATAAAATATCATAAGCATGTAAGAGTAGAAAATAAATTAGAGAAAAAATGAAGAAAATAGCTATTGCAAGTCTTGTTTTAGTAGCGATATTTTTGGTTTCAAGTATTGCAATAATCTTTTCTATTCAAAAAAACCAACCTATCGCAGATTCATGGCCCATGTTCCACAAAGATCTTGCACACTCTGGCTACTCGAATTCTCAAACTCCGCAAACAAACCAAACCCTGTGGAAATTTAACACCGGCGGCCAAGTTGACTCGCCGACGGTCGTTGACAATGTTGTTTACGTGGGATCTTATGACCACAAAATTTACGCTTTTAATTCTTCAGATGGTGCCCTTATATGGGATTCATTAACAGGTGCTGTTGTAATTTCTCGCCCGGCAGTGGTCGGCAGTATTCTTTATATAGGTTCAGAAGATCACAACCTTTATGCTTTTAACGCTACGAACGGCAACAAACTGTGGAATTACACGACAGGGTATTATGTTGATTGTGACCCAGCTGTTGCGAATGGAGTAGTTTACTTTGGTTCTGAAGACAATAATATTTACGCGGTGAACGCTACAACAGGAGCTTTCCTTTGGAGTTTTGCAACAGGTTACAAAATCATGTTGTCGTCGCCCGATGTAAGCAGCGGTATTGTATACATTGGTTCAGAAGACCACAAAATTTATGCGTTAAACGCTTCTAGCGGCACCTATATTTGGAGTTTCTTAACAGACAACCAGGTAGTCTCTTCACCTGCTTGCAGTAATGGAAGAGTGTACGTGGGCTCGGTAGACGGCACTGTCTATGCTTTAGATGCTTTTAGTGGAAAATCAATATGGAATTACACCACGGCAGGGCCTGTCTTTTCGTCCCCATGTGTTGCAGATGGGCAAATCTACGTCGGATCATCAGATAGCAGGGTTTATGCTCTTGATGCCTCAAATGGGAAAGAGACCTGGAATTACACAACAAAGGGTATTGTTGCCTCTTCGCCAACAATAAATGGTAATGCGGTTTTCTTTGGGTCGGAGGATAACAAAGTTTACAAGGTGAATGCTTTAAATGGAGAATTGTTATGGAGCTTCTCGACTGGCGACATTGTTATTTCTCAGCCAGCTGCAACTGCAAGTGTGATTTACGTGGGTTCATGGGATGGCAAACTTTATGCGTTAAACACTGAAGATGGAAGCTATGTTTGGAGTTTTGCAACTGGTGGCGAGATTGATTCGTCGCCGACCATAGCTGGTGGATTAGTTTATTTCGGTTCACATGATGGTAAAATGTACGCTTTGAATGCTTCTACAGGAATGGTTGGATATAATTTGGAGCTTCACAACAATGTTGTTTGGAGCTTTACCACAGGAGATATGGTAATGTTTTCTTCTCCAGCGGTTGCCGATGGCATAGTTTACTTTGGCTCATATGATGATAACGTTTACGCACTTAATGCAACAACAGGTACCAGTATATGGAGTTACAAAACGGTTGGTCCAGTTATCAGCTCTCCAGCAATAGATAACGGAATAATCTACATAGGTTCAGAGGACGACAAACTTTACGCTTTGAATGCAACCACAGGTGCTCTCGAGTGGGACTATTTGACTGGTGGCCAAATAATGGTTTCTTCTCCAGCCGTATTTGATGGCAAAGTCTACGTTGGGTCAAACGATAATAACGTTTATTCGTTAAATGCATCTAATGGAGCTTTAATCTGGAAGTACAATACAAACGGTTACGTAATTTCGTCTCCTGCAATTGCAAACTTTACAGTCTTTATTGGTTCATATGACCATAGAATTTACGCACTAAATGCTTTGACCGGAAAGCTTATCTGGAATTATACGACAGGCGGTGAGGTTGCTTCGTCTCCCGCCGTAGCCAATGGCATAGTCTACGTAGGTTCAGGAGACAACAAACTTTATGCTCTACGTGCATCCGATGGCGCCGTCTTGTGGAACCACACCGTCGGAGGCGAAGTGGCTTCTTCACCTGCAATAGCAGATGGATTAGTTTATGTGGGTTCTAATGATGGCACAGTCTATGCTTTGAATTCAATGACTGGCGCTCGTATTTGGAGTTACGCTACTGGAAGAACAGTGGTTTCTTCACCTGCTATTTCAAATCACGTAGTTTACGTTGGTTCATACAATCATATCTTCTACGCATTTGGGTCTTAATTATAAAAGCTTCGTATTATCAATTGTATCTCTGGATTAGCAATCGAACGGTGTTCAAGAAAATTCAATGATTTCTAATAATTCCCAATTCATTATGCAAATTCACCTGTAATCAAAATTTTATGAGAAAATCCTTGTTTAGCATAAACTTAAAATTCCCTAACAATATTGCCTAAGAGCTATAATACTTCAGAATTACTTGTAAATCACACGTGCATGCCCAATGACAACAAACAAACCCAAGATAGCGCTAGTTAATACGCCACTTCTACAAAAAACTGGACATCACCCACTTTTTCCTCCACTTGGATTAGCCTACATGGCGGCCGTACTTGAACAAAACGATATAGAGGTAAAAATTTTCGACTGCCCAGTATGCGAAATGGACCATGAAAAGCTTAAATCCGAATTAGAGTCCTATCAGCCAACCATAATTGGAATCGGTGCAATGACTCCGATAATAGAGTCAGCGCTTAAGTCTGCAAATGTCGCAAAACAAGTTTGCCCTGATGCCAAAGTTGTAATGGGAGGACCCCACGCAACCTTTGCAGACAAACAAATCATTTCCGATGAGAAAGATGTGGATATTATTGTCAGGGGCGAAGGAGAAGAAACGCTCTTGGAGTTGGCTAAACAATCGCCTGAAATGCAGAAAATCGGCGATATTAAAGGTATAACATTTCGAAAAGACAATCAAGTTATAAGATCAATAGATAGACCTTTTATCCAAAACTTAGATGCACTACCCCTTCCGGCATACAAGTACATACAAATGAAACGGTACCGAATTACAGGAATGAAGCTTCTTCCAATAATCTCAAGCAGGGGATGCCCGTTTCAATGCTCTTTTTGCGTGGCATCTCAAATGTTCGGGGCAAAGTACAGAGCGAGAAGTTCAAAAAACGTTCTAGATGAACTGGAATGGCTCAAGAACGAGTATGATGCGGAAGGGATAGCGTTCCAAGATGACACTTTAACGTTTGATAAGAAAAGAGCGCTTGAAATCTGCGAAGGCATGATTGAGAGAAAATTGAAATTGCCATGGGGCTGCAGTAGCAGAGCGGACGTCGTTACAAAAGAAGTTTTGGGAAAGATGGCTGGAGCTGGGTGTGACGAAATCTGTTTTGGCGTGGAGTCTGGTTGCCAAAGAATCCGCGATTCACTGAAAAAGAAAGTTTCAACTGTGCAATGTGAAAATGCGATTAGATGGGCCAAGGAAGCAGGTATCTTTGTTACGGTCTCAGTGATTTTGGGTTATCCAGGCGAAACAAAGGAGACGCTGCGTGAAAGTCTTGATTTTGTCCGTCAAGTTGAACCTGATGATGTATGGTTGTGCCACGCTACGCCTTACTTAGGAACCGAGCTTCGAGCCTTAGTCGAAAGTAACGGGTGGAAAATGTCAGAGGACTGGAAGTTGTACAATACGATGAACCCGATCTTTGAGGACCCTCTTTTGCCAGCGAAGGAAATAGCGGAAATAAGGAAAGCATTTTATAATAAATTCTACGGTCCAAGGTACATTTTGCACCAAACCGTTAAAGGATATGTTAAAGGCAACATGTACAGCAAGATAATGGCGAGGACAGCAGTGAACTACAACCTCTGGCGAGTCATGGCCCGCATGTAATTTGCCTTTAAGAATTGACTGAAATTTTGGATAACCAATATTTCCACAAAAAATGTTTTCAACTAATAGTTTAGATCTTCAAAAAAATAAAAAAGAAATTGGTTGTTTGTTGCATTTCCGATTTTATGGATGCTTTCTAAGCATTAATAGTGCTAGAACAGCGCCGACTATCACTATTACGATGATTATTGCTATTGACACTGGTAGGAAGTATTGATCAGCGATTGAAGTTGGTGACGGTGTTGGGGCGCTAGTTGTTGAGGGTGCATTTGATACGGCAAATGTGTTCTCTGCGTACGATGGCCAGTAGCCGTTAGTTCCGTGGAAAGTTGCGATAACAGTGTAGTTGCCTGAAATGTTAGGCGTCCATGTAAGACTATACATGCCAGTAGCATCAGTAGTAGCAGTTCCAATATTACGGTAGTTACCATTAGAATCAATGACATCGACAGTTACC
>DATIXS010000160.1:0-4822 GCA_035518335.1 Candidatus Acidiferrum sp. | reverse complement strand
AACAAATGGTACAGATGCATGTGTGTTCAAAACTAACAAAACTGACGATGCTGAATACGTCATTATTGTCAGAGAAAATCCATTTCACAGTTTAGACGAAATAATTGTTCACGAGCTATTGCACATTGCTCGAGGAGACCTCTAGCTCATTTTGGCGATAACATTTTCTGAAAACTGTCTCAAACTATCTAACCTCGGTAAATCACCAAAAAACAGCATAAAATGAGTTACCCCCAAATCTGCATAAATCTTCATTCGCTCGATGCATTCATCAGGAGTGGCTGCAAAGGTGGTCTTTTTGAAATCTTCCAAACTTGTATTTTCTGGTTTGAACTTAGCAATCTTTTCGTTAAGCTCTCTTTGATTTTCTGCAATTAAAACTTGACCTCCCGGCCAGCTGGACTTTTCAATTTTCCCGAAGTTTCTACCAATTTTTGTACAATGTTTCTTTAAGACATCAAGTTTAAGTTTGTACATTTCAACAGATGGCAAGAAACCCCAATCAAACCTGTCAGCATATGGTGCGGTAACTTTTTCCATTAAAAGTTCGCTGACACCGCCCACTGTTATCGGTGGGTGCGGTTTCTGAATGGGTTTAGGTTCGCACACCGCATTTTGAATTGTATAATATTTTCCTTTGTAGCTTGCTTTTTCTTCTGTCCACAATCGTCTTGTTATTTCCAACGCTTCGCTCAAACGTTCGATTCGAACGCTTGTTTTAGAAAAGCCAAAACCATAAGCAACATGTTCGGTTTTTTGGACACCTGCTCCTACGCCGAACTCTATTCTGCCATTTGATAACATATCTAGTGTGGCAGCTGCTTTTGCAAGCAAAGCAGGGTTTCTATGTGCATTGCAAGAAACCATAGTTCCAAGTCGTATTTTGCTGGTTATCGAAGAGAGCGCAGATAGGGTTGTCCAGCTTTCAAGAATCGGCCAATCGTTATACATCAAATGATCATCGACCCAAACCGTATGATAACCTAAACGTTCACATTCCAAAACAATTTCTCGAATAAGACTGAAATGTTGTTGTGGATCTTTTGTTTGGAATGCGTAGAACGGAAGGAATACTCCGAACTTGATTTTGCCCAAACCTATCTGCCTTCGATTAATGCGTTTTAAGAATCAATTGTAGGTACAACGTAATTAGTTTTTAGTGGAGTCTTATTTAGCGGTGGCTTGATTTCTTATGTCTTTTCCCCTAATGTATGATAGGACACCTGCAATTGCCAAAATGGCTATGGAAGCATAAAATGCGTGATCTATTCCCGAAATGAAAGCTTGGCTGACTCCGCCTGAAAGCGTATTTGTTCCAATGAAAACTTCAAAAGCCACTTGACGCGGGATTGAGGCTGCTGCAACTGAAATAGCTAAAACGTAGCTTCCGACTAAACCAATGTTTTGTACAGTTCTCAATAATCCTGAGATGCTGCCAAATGAACCCGCTCTTGCATTTGCCATGACGGCGCTGTTGTTGGCTGGGAAAAACATGGAGGTTCCAATCCCTGAGACCGCGGAAGCAAGAAGCACGATATACAGTGGCGAAGTAGCGCCCAAGGTTAAGTAAACTAAGACTGCTATGGCTAAGAATGCTATTCCCAATGTTGAAATTTCTCTTGAACCATATTTGTCTGAGAGTCTACCCATTATTGGACCAAGAAAGCTTCCGGCAACGTAGCCGGGAACTAATAGTAGTGAGGCGTTGAGCGGTGTGAGGGCTCGTATGCCCTGCAAATACATTATCACCAGAAATATCACGGAAAAGTAGCCGACGCTGGTGAAAAATGCTGACAAGATGGCGTTTCTTAAAACTTTGATTTTTAGAGCTTCAAAATCGATTAGGGAATTGTCAAGTTGGCTGTCATACAATATGAAGATTGGTATCAGTACGGCTCCGACAAGGGCTAGAATGATGCTTAACGCGCTAAGACCGTTGGCCGCAAAATCTACGAGCCCAAAAGTCAGGAGAACCAATGCTGACGCAAGTAGACCCATTCCAGTAAGATCTAGTTTGGTTGTAGGTCTTTTTTCCTTATCTTTAAGATATTTTAGTCCTGCGATTACTGCGATTACGCCGATTGGAATGTTTATGAAGAAAATGAATTGCCAGCTTATGTAACTTGTAATTATCCCGCCTAATACTATGCCGAGTAGGGCTCCAGCTGTGAAGCCGAGTGCGTTGTATCCGTAGGCTTTGCCGCGTTTTTCTCTTGGGAAGTAATCAGCGATTATAGCTCCACTTGTTGCTTGCATTATTGCTCCACCAACTGCCTGGACGGCTCTGAAAGCTATTAGAGGATAAATGTGAGGAGAGAAACCGCACAGGGCTGAGCCAACTGTGAAAATTACGAATCCCAAGTTGAAGATTCTGCTTCTGCCGTAGATGTCTCCTATTCTGCCCATCTGAGTTGTTGCGACTGCAAGAACGAGGAGGTAAGCAAGAATTATCCATATTGAGACCGCGAGGGTTGAGTGGAGGCTGTCATTTATGACTGGAAAAGCCAACAGAACAATAGTGCTATCCAAGGCACCCATTAGCGTGCCAAGCATAACAATGCCTAAAACGATATTGTTATGACTGATAGACGATGAAGTTGGTTTAACTGGCACTTCTGGCATTTCGGTCATTGATAGCTACCATTTGTTTTTTACATTAGTACAAAATAATTTGGGTTTTCTATTATGACGATGGATTTTATAAAGCTACACTAGTCAAAAATTTTTTTTCTCTGAAGCTTTTTCTTAAGATTGGAATTTTGGATTGTTCAAAGAAGAACAACAACGATAATTGGTGGTAGCACCTGCTGTTGTTGTTCTTCTCTTGAGAAGAAGTAGGAACAATGGTGGTAGCACCGCGTCCTACTACATCAGAGAAAGAAGAAGAAGTGTGCCCCCCACACAAATCTTCTTCTTCTACCTTCAAATTTCAAGTCTTTACCCAAATGAACTATCTGCTCTCTATCTGAAAACAATACCAGGCGCCTTCAACTCAAAGCAATTAATATTGAAACCCTAACATTTTGAAAGCTCAGGTAATATGAATGATAAGTCTAAAACTATGGGATAAGTAATTATAATTCATAAAACGTATTTTTAAAACAAACCAGCTTAACCTGTGGTTTCGCTAAATGTCAGAAAAAAGCGCTTCTTCCCACGATATATTCAGCTTAATGTCAGAAGAAAGCCCTGAACAGGAAAAAAAGAAGCGCAGACAAGAGCTCTTAGAACCAACAGGCGTCAAAGAAGTTTTCAAAGACGGCAAGATCAACGTAAACAAGTTCACCTGCGTCGGGGGGCAATGCAAATTATGCGTTAAAGCCTGCCCAACAAACGCTTTATACTGGAGTAATAGTGGGGTCGGAGTCACCGAGGATTTATGTGTTTACTGTGGTGCTTGCGTGCTAAATTGCATGGTTGACGACTGCATAAAGGTTGAGCGGGAAAGAGATGATGGTATAGTTGAAAAGTTTAGTAAGCCAAACGACGTTATTCGGCTTGGCGAGAAGCTTAATACAAAGAAACGTTTTGAACGTGTGAAGGCAATTTTTCCAACAATTACAAAATATTGCGAGAGTTACTGCGATAAGCCAAAGGATGAACATGATTTCTTCGGTTACGTAAACAAAAATCCTAACGTTCAGAAAAAACAATTACCAAAATAATGAGAAACCACATAACTAAAGAGAGTTTTAGACGCAAAATCTAAGTCGAATTAATCGAGGCAACCGTTGAATTCCGGGTAGAGAGCTCAATTTTGTCTCCAAACCCTTTCTTCGCATAAACTTCTTCCAAACGTAACTGATCCCCAACCTTTAATCCATTAAGTGCTTCCGCATGTTGCCTCCAAGCTGAAACCCTTACAACACCCGAATCGTCTTTTAATTCAAAAACCATCAGCATTATGGTTTCGCCTTTGGCAGTGGTTACTTCTTTGCTTTCAAAAATCGCTGAAACTGTTCCTTCAACATTGGCGCTCAGATTTTCAGTTATATTGGTTATTTTAGTAAATTGAGTTTCAGCAGGTTGAACATTAACGAAACTTGTGAAGTCAATGTGAACTTCTATTCCGCCATTTTGGGTTTCTTTCACTTTAGCGTTACCTAATTGCAAACTGGCATTTGCTTTTAGAGTTTTTTCTAGTTCTAACGCTTTTTCGTTCCAAGCAACCACAGTTATTTCTCCAGAATCATCATTTAGGGTGAAACGCATAACTGTTCCATCACTTTGGTCGTTTCGCGTGAACTTGTTTACGCCTAAAACCGCTTTCACGTTGCCTGAGAGATGTACGTTTCCAGATGTTTTGCTTAGGGAATTTATTTTGCTTGCGAACTTGTCGATGGCTGGATATTGAACGGCTTTTTCTTGAAGCTCGACTTCAATTTGGCTTTTGCTGCCAAGATGCAATTCCACTTTGCCATACAAATCTAGTTTGGTGTAGCCATGAAGTAGCCGAATTGCTTGACCGACTTTTAACTCGTTCTTCTCAACTAACTCCGCCTTATCATTCCACAAAACTACACGAATAATGCCGTCATGATCCGCTACCATAATTGTAGCAAATTTTCCCGGCTTTTCACCCTCGAAACTCTTGGCTGGAAAAACCGCAATTACGTGACCCGCTATCGTAACGTTGTTTAATCCGGCGAACAGTCGGCTTGTAGATAATGTTCCATCGTTATGTATTTCGTTTTGTTGCACTAAAACGCCATATTTTGCTGCAATTAGCCTCAGGAGTGTCTGGTCATCAAGTAGACCGCTCGTTCTGACTTTTTCGGCTTGTAGCTTTTCAAGAATTTGATTTTGGTTGACCTCAGGATTT
>DATIXS010000159.1:0-2956 GCA_035518335.1 Candidatus Acidiferrum sp. | reverse complement strand
AGTGTACATATTCAGCAACCTTCCTTAAATTTGTTTGAACTAAAATTTAGAAACCTAGAATAATTCAGGTATAACCCTAAATCAAAAAACTTAATGAAATGTTTCAAAAGTAAGTCAAAACAACACAATCACAAACAATTGAATATAGGCAATACGCATTAGCCTTAAATATCGAAGCTTTTCTATTTTGCTATAAGCGGGAAGATCTATGTCCATTTCATACGCAGTTGAACTAAAAGACGTAACGAAAAGGTATAATGAAATAGTAGCAGTAAACAACCTTAATCTCTCCATTAGCACCGGCGAAATATTCGGTCTTTTAGGACCTAACGGTTCAGGAAAATCAACCACGCTTAAAATGCTGTTAGGCTTGGTGCCAGCAGATTCTGGAAGCATCAACGTTTTAGGGTTAGATGTTCAAAAGAATTCTGTAGAGGTTAAGCAGCTTGTTGGGTATGTTCCGGAAGCGGCAAACATTTACGAGTTCTTAACTGGAATTGAGTATCTTGACTTCATTGCTGATATCTATGGTGTGCCAACAGCTGAGAAGAAGCAGCGGATAAACGAGTATCTTAAAGCTCTTCAACTGGAAGGACGAGAGGGTGATATGATTAATAGTTACTCAGATGGTATGAGGAAGAAAATCAGTTTAATCTCAGCCTTTCTCCACAAGCCTAAGCTATTGTTGCTTGATGAGCCACTTAATGCACTTGACCCCCGTTCAGCGAGAATAGTAAAAGATTTTCTTCACACTCTTAAAGGGCAAGGTGTAACCACCATTATGTCTACCCATGTTCTTGAAATTGCAGAAGCCATTTGTGACAGAATAGGCATAATGTATCAGGGCAATATTTTGGCTCTTGGAAATATGGAGGAACTTCGCCAAAAAGCCAGTTTGCCTAATTCTGGCTTGGAAGATATCTTCTTGAAGTTAACTGGAACAGAAGACCTTAGAGCTGTTGTTGAGGAACTTACTCGATGAATTGGAAGAATGTCCTCTACCTGCTACGGGTTGATCGTAAATCTGGCAGGCTGATTAGAGGCATAAAAGCTACAAGGTACAAAGAAAACAGTTTTCTAGCTTATTGGCCTTATTGGGTAGCGGCCATAATCGGCGTGCTCGGCGGCCTGTTAGCAAACTACGTTGCATCGATTGCTTACTCGCAAGGGGTAACCACTGGGTTACCGTCACTGGGGCAAGCATCATTGAGCTTTTTCATCGTGTTGCCAACTCTAATTTTAATCGCTAGCTTAGTATTTACATTGCTTCAACAAATCCAAATTGCAGGCCTCAAACCTTCAGCTCAAGTCATGTACGCACTTCCAGTAACGTGGCAAGAGCACACGCTCGCATCAATTTTATCTAATCTTTTAGGTTGGCCAATTGCGTTAGTCACAGGCTTATCAGCTGGAGTAATAGTATTTTCAGTTTTTAACGGGCTAATTCTTCAAGCTTTACTTACAACCGTCATCATGGCTGCCGCAGCTTTCATGGCTAGCTCTATAACAGAAATCCTGAGAATTATTCAAGTCCGTTTCACAGGCGCCGTTTATAAGTCAAGTGGCAGAGGAGCAATATGGGTAAGATTGATCGGCACACTCCTTTTCTTTATCGTATTCTACATCTTTTATTTTTACGTGATTAACGGTTTTAGCTCTTTTATTACTAACCTAACCGCTGCACAGAATGCTGCTTGGTTTGTACCCTTTATTTGGTTAGCCCTGTTGCTTTCATATGCCGTAAAAGGCTTGGTTTTGCAAGTTATCTTGTTCACAGTATTGTCCTCCCTGTTTATTGCAGTCTTATACTACCTTGCAGTAGCCTTAAACGAGCGATTCGGATTTTATGAGCCGCCAGCTATAACAATTCAAAAAAGCGGATTTTACGAGCCAAAAACAGGGCTCTTGGGGAAAATTGGTTTCTCCGATGTCGAAGCAGCGATAATCAGAAAAGATCTCCGAGCTTTCACAAGAAGGCGAGAATTAATCGGAGTTTACATTGCTCCCATAATCATGATTATTATACCAATCATGAATTCGCTAGGTGTGATAAATCAGGGAGCGCCGACAGGCCAAGCAACTCTGATTTTTTCAGGCATAATCTATCTCCTGCCAGCTGCTTTCATGGCCATGTTACTGGGAGAAGTTCTAATAGGTGAAGAGGGACAATCAGTCTGGAGAATTTACGCTTCACCAATTTCAGCAAAGAACTTAGTTAAGAGCAAATACTTCTTCACAGTTCTTTTTTCAACAATTTTACTGTTAATAAGCGGAACTATCGGGACCGTATTTTACCATCCAACTATTGAAGATGCAATCATAGGTTTTCTTGAAACTTTCTTAGTTGTATTGGCAGTAGGTGCGGTTTCGCTTGCGGTCGGTTTCAAAGGACCCGACTTTTCACAAACCCGTAGAGCAAGAATGATTCGCCAAGAATGGTCTCTAGTTGGGCTAGTAGTTGGGGCGCTTATAGGTGCAGCCGTAGTAGCACCTCTGTTGCCATTCGTAATAATTTCTTTTTTGGGCGGCTCAGCTTTTTACAGCCTTATCGTCGGGGTTTTGATCAGCGCAATCATCTCCTTGGTAATCAGCGCAATATTTTACAAGATAAACATTGGATTAGCAAGTGACCTGCTGAAAAAAGCTGAAACTTAAGAAACAACATGACCTTGAATTTTTTTTGAGGAAAAAAGTCAAACTTAAATGAGTAAAATTCAGACAACGTTAACTTGGAAGAGTGATTGTTGAGGGGAAAAAAGGGAAGAACAAAAAGCATAGGAAAAGCTGTTCGGCAACTTTTATCTAACACTTTAAACATTGTTTTTTCAGTGATGTTTTATGCAGGAATTAGTTGTAAAGAGTTCTGCGTTTGAATCAAAAAAACCGATTCCCAAAAAATACTCTTGTGATGGGAATGACATTAATCCACCTCTAACAATTGAAGGTACACCAAAAG
>DATIXS010000158.1:0-4582 GCA_035518335.1 Candidatus Acidiferrum sp. | reverse complement strand
TGTGTTTAACACCCGCAATCCAGCCTACTAAACGCTCCATTCCGATTCCTCCCCCGGCAGTAGGTTTCAACCGCCCTTCTTTAGCCATTTTCAGCACTAATGAATAGTTTTCTTTTTTAACTTGGTCCCGCTCAATTTTCTTTGAAATTTTGCTGTATTCCCATTCGCGTTTGGCACCTGAGAGTACTTCACCGAATTGTGGCAAGAATAAATCATAGTTATCCCATTTGCCGGATTTGAAGTCTTCATAATCATAAAATTCTCTGGGAATGTTCATAACCCAAACAGGTTTGGTTATGTCTTGTGATATTCCTGCTTCCCAGTCGTCAGCACCGTATTTTTCTTCAAGTTCAACACGGTCGTAGACTTTGAAAGGCGCTTTAGGGGCTTTAATTGAGTCGCAGCGGCAAAGTGTAGTAAGTTCGCTTTTCATTTCACGTTTCAAGTCTTTTACAAGTGTGCAAAGTGCACTTTCAACAAGCGTCATAATTTCTTTGGATGTGGCGTCTCGAGCTTCAAAATCAAGCTGCGTGAATTCATAAATATGTTTGCCTGTTTTTGCGCGTTCAGCTTTCTCAATGCGTATGTTAGGTGAAAGTATGAAGAGTTTCGGGTAAGCGGTTGATGACGCGACGAGTTTGTGGATGATCATGCTCGCAGTTGTGCGTACTGGTTTGCCGTAAATGTCTACTTCGATCCTTTTCTCTATGGATGCTCCTGGATCGGGCCATAACGGGTCAGTGCTTTGGCTTAATGCCACTGGAAGGAGCCATTGAAAACCGTGGCTAACAAAGGTGTGTGTTAGACTTTGTAATGTGTAAGTCATAATTTTGCCTATACAGGCTTTTCTTTCTAACTCGCTGGGTGTGAGTTGATCTAATGTTTTTGGAGTTTCAATTAATTCTTGTTTCAATTTGGTTCACTTTGCGCTAGTTGTTAGAACTACACTGTACAAAGCAGATAATAAATTTATTATAATAAAACATGAATAAACTACAAAAAACACAAGGTTTTATACCTAAAACGTGTAATATTTACATATGAGCATTAAACTGGATGAAAAAGACCTAGCCATTCTCCAACTAATACAGGAAAACAGCAAACTCACAGCCAAACAAATCGCCAAAAAAATTAATTCACCTATAACCACCGTTTTTGCAAAAACAAAAAGGATGGAAGAAATAGGAATAATAAAACAGTACAGGGCGATTTTGGCTCCTGAAAAACTAAATTTAGGTACGGCTGCCTTCATCTTAGCGTCAGTCTCATACCGATCAAAAACCGATGACATGCCAGTTTCTCAAAGAGTTGTTGCCGAAGAAATAGCCCGATTCCACGAAGTTCAGGAAGTACACATAATTACTGGCGATTGGGACTTACTTGTGAAGCTTCGAGCCGAAAACGTTGATGCGGTCGGAAAGTTTGTGGTAGATAAACTACGGTTAATTAAGGGAATAGAGAAGACGTTAACATGCATGGTTTTTGAAACTGTAAAAGAAACAACAAGCCTTCAGCAATCATTTAGGCGAAATGAGAATAAGCTGATTAAGCCCTAACTTCAGATTCACTTGAATAGTACAGAAGCGGCAAAGCAAGGAGCACGGTGTTTTTTCCTTTAGGGGTTAGGGCGTATTCAACTCGAAGGGGTGGTCCAGCTGTTACTTCTCTTGTGATATAACCGTGTTTTTGGAGCATTTTTAGTTTATCAGATAAAGTTCGAGAATTAACTGTCAAGATTTTTTTTATTTGGCCAAAGCCAATTGCGTCTTTAAGCAGAAGGGTGTAGAGTATTTCTAAACTCCATTTTTGAAACAGGAGGTTGAAGCTTTCTTGAAGGCTGTCAAGTTCTTTTTTTAATTCTGTGGGGGTTATCTTTTGTGTTTCTATAATTTGCTTGAACGTTTGTTCAACGCCTTTTAAGACTTGATTCATTCTAGCTTCAACGATTTTGCGGAACTCTGCACTTAAAGTTAATGGGGCGCTCATTTGGCTTACACTTGGTGTAGTTTGGCTCACTTCATAATTTATAAGGGTTTACTTATACAACAAGGTATACAAATTACATCAAGCTTGGAGGATGAAAGTCTTGGAAAAATACGATGCCATAGTTGTCGGCGCAGGAACAGCAGGTTGCTTAACAGCAAAAACCATGTCTGAAAAAGGCTTAAAAGTTTGCATTATCGAAAAGAAAAAAAGCGAAGAAATCGGAGAAAAAGTCTGCGGCGACGCCTTAGGCGAACACCATCTCAAATTCTTGGGTCTCGAAAAACCCACTGGCGGCGAGTTGGAAGCAAAAATTGACGGCATAAAAATCTACTCCCCAGACGAAAACACCATCTTCACGATAGCAGACAAAGACTTTGTCGGTTTTCTACTAAACAGACGCCTATTCGGGCAATGGCTGCTAAAGAAAGCAACCGACGAAGGTGCAGTCCTGCAGGATAACATGAATTTCCGTTCACCTATAATTGAGAATAGAGCAGTAGTGGGACTGATTGCGAAAAACATGAAAACAGGCAAAGTTGCAGAGATGCGAAGTAAGGTCGTGGTTGATGCAACTGGCTACTTTGGCATGGTACGCAAACAATTACCAGTTGAAATGGGCATTGAACGAGACATAGCAAACGAAGATGTCGAAGCGTGCTACCGAGAAATAAGGCAACTTAAACAAGAAACCGAAAACACCCGCTTCTGCGAAATCTACCTTAACCAAAAAGCTTCACCAGGTGGCTATATCTGGATTTTCCCCAAAGGCGGCGCTCGAGTCAATGTGGGCATAGGTACTTGCATGCATGAAAACTATCCTAATCCCAAGCAGCAACTCTATGAAACAGCTTTTAAGAAGCCAATCTTTGAAGGGTCTGTTGTTTTAACTGGTGGCTCATGGTTTGATCCAGTGCGTAGACCATTAGACAACATGGTTTCAAACGGTGTCGCATTGACTGGTGATGCTGCTTCGTTAGTTAATCCAATTCACGGCGGCGGCATTGGACCTTCAATGATTAGCGGTTATATTGCAGGGCAACAAATCGTTGAAGCCCTAAGCAAAGGTGAACCGACAAAAGAGGCATTATGGGGCTACAACAAAAAATACATCGACACTTACGGTAAGAAACAAGGAACCCTTGACATATTCAAGATGTTTCTCCTATCCTGCAGCGATGCAGATCTTAACTACGGCATGAATGAGAAACTCATGACTGAAGATGATGTTCTCAAAGCGGGTATGGGCGACGACTTCCACCTAAACATTACAGAAACGGCAAAGCGTGTGTTCCGCGGCATAAGACGAGTAGGATTCCTCAACAAACTCCGCTTAACCGTTACAATGATGCGGGGACTCAGTGCACATTACAACACTTACCCAACGAGTCCGCAAAACTTTGAGCCATGGCGATTGCAAACTGTAAAACTCATTGAAGAAGCCAAACATAAACTCACATTGTAAATAGCCATCTCATAGCTTTTCTATTTTTCTTTATTCTTTTTGTTTTCCGTAAAGGCTTAAATTTCCAAAATAACATGGATATTTACGGTGAAAAAATTGGTTTACTGTTCAAACTGTGGTGTTCAAATTGCTGATGACGCATATTTCTGTTCGAAATGCGGGACAAAAACTGATAAAGGCAAGGCTGCTAGAGCGGTTTATCCAGCTGACGAGTTACGGGATGCTTTTTACCAGGTCGGAATGGAACTTGAGAAAGCCTTCAACATCGCTGCCCGAGAGACGCACTCAGCTATTCAAAAAGCAAGAGAAAACTGGCAAGGAAAACCTGTCCAGCAACAAACGGTTTCTTGCACCAAATGTTCCACAAAGAGCCCCACAGGTTCAATTTTCTGCCACAGCTGCGGCACAAGACTTGTGTCTACGAAAGAGCCGCATGGTAGCACTTAAAGATGAATGCAAACAAAACTCTCATCGCTTATCAAACCAAAGGCGGTGTTACAGAAGAGTCAGCACGAAAAATAGCAGACATCTTACGTTCGAAGTACCAGTTAGAAGTTGACCTTGTTGACCTTAAAGAACAAAAAATACCCGATCTAACTATGTATAGAAACATAATAGTAGGCGCTGGCGTTAGAGCTGGTAGAGTCTATGGTAAAGCGTTAAAGTTTCTTGAAAATGATTTAAGGGGCAAGAATATTGCTTTTTATGTTTCATCTACTTGGGCTGGCACACCTGGTAGCTATGATAACGCTAAAACAAAGTTTGTGGAAAATACCTTGGTTAAATATCCCAAAATTAATCCGGTGAGTGCTGAAGCGTTTGGTGGGCGAATAAGATATTTCGGAAAAACCATGGTAGACAATACAGATTTAACTAAAGTTGAGGCTTGGGCAGAACAACTTGGTAAACAATTCACTTAATAAGGCAAGGGACGCTAAGGCAGGAGCGTTGTTTTGTCCGACTTGCTGCGTTGAATATGTTGAAGTGCAGTTTGACTTTGAAGTAAATGGAATTTTATTGCATAATGTAAAGGCGCTCAGATGCCCCAATTGTAATGAAGAAATATTTACTCCGGAACAATGGGAAGTAATTGAAAAGCAGATAGATATTTAGTTCAAGTATTTTGCTGGCTGG
>DATIXS010000157.1:0-3588 GCA_035518335.1 Candidatus Acidiferrum sp. | reverse complement strand
TAGACGAGCATCGCTTAGTCGCTGCAACTGCCTGCACACCTCTGTGTCAGTTAAGCGTAGTCTTCGAGCAATTTCCTGCATTCTAAATTCATTTTTCTGAAGTTCTTGTAGAATGCCTAGCCTGCTTTCACTTGCAAGCTCAAAAAACAATCTGTTTAGTCCATCCTGTCCTTCCAAGATGATACACTCTCATTTTTTGATGTAAATTATTTCAATTGATGTTTATTATTACACATCCTTATAAGATAAAATTAATGGCTGTTGCAACTATCCATTATTCTGAGGAAAGAAGTATGGACGAGAAAGAACGGTTCTTCTCGATAGAACTGAAATCTAAGGTTAACCTGAAGAATGTTACTATGACTAATGGCGGTCATGAAAATGTTTTAATCGAGGGCACTATTGGTCAGCTTAAGCACGCTATATTTACCGATGGTGTTGTCTTAGAGGTCGTTTGCGATAAAGGCGTTCTAAGGATTAACCTTACTCCAAATGAAATCAAGAAAGAAAATCAGGATAAGGAGACAAAAATAATATGATGCAAACAAAAGCAAAAACCTTAATCGTTTACGGAAGCCGCTATGGTGCAACTGCTGGTACAGCAGAAGAAATCGCGAAAACTCTTCGTGAAGATGGCTTCGACGTTAGAGTTGCAAACCTGAAAGAAGAGAAAATCAAAAACATTTCTGAATACGAGTTAATCGTAGTGGGAAGCGGCATGGCGCTTGGCAACTGGGTTAACGAAGCAGAGGATTTTGTTAAAAATTTCCAAAAAAACTTTGATAACAAAAAACTCGCAATATTTATTTCTTCTTTGAAGCCTGTTGAGGAAAAAGCAGGAAAAACGGCTGCAGTGACTAGAACAAGAAAAATTGGTTTGGATGAGAAAATCTTAAAATATCATCTCAAGCCAATAATGGTTGGGTTCTTTGGTGGCGTCTTGGATTATAACAAGATGAGTTTCCTGACTCGTAAAGCCATGGAAGTAGGATATAAGTCACAACTTCAAAAATACGGCTTCAACGAAGGGGAGCCGGGTATATACGATTTGCATAATTGGGATGAAATTCGAAGTTGGACCAGAGAATTAGCTCAAAAAGTTAAGGAGTAAGAATGTAAGTTGAAGCCAAGGGTTTTGCTCGTCGGCTATAATGGAGCAAACAATACAGGAGCTGAAGCAAAACTCCTCAGCATAATCGATGAAGTACGCTCAGTCCTTGGTCTTGAAGCCGAACTTATTGTTCCTACTCTTAACGAAGACAATTTGCGCAGGTACATCAAAGAAACCCCTGCTCTCAAAATCGAACCCGTCAGGCCATCTCTTTTCTTTTGGGATATTCGAAACCTTGTAAAAAAAGCAGATTTTGTCATGATTGTTGAGGGCAGTTGTTACATGGATACCTGGGGGTCTGCTCTCTTGTGGTATTATTTGTTGGCGACCAGAAATGCACATGCCATGAGAAAGCCATGTGTGGCCTACTCCGTTGATGCAGGTGTCGCTTCAAGGTTTAACAGTTGGCTAATTCGGAGAGAAGCAAGCAAAAACAACCTTATCCTTGCTCGAACACAAAAAGCGGCTGAACGGCTCAAACAATGGAAAGTAAATGCGCCAATTGAAGTAACCGCGGATAATGCATTCTCTTTTGATCCAGAGCTAGCTGACGCGGGTTTGCTGAAGCGAGTTTGGCCTGAAGCATCACATGTTGTCGGAGTCGCTGCAGAAGACATCTACAAGTGGCCAGTTGTTATTCGACCTTGGGCACCAAGAGAATACTGCTATCGATGGCCCTACTATTACACTCATTCGCATGCGAGCTGCGAAAAAAGCGAGTTGCTTGCTGACGTTTTAGCTGTTCAAGCAGACGAAATTATTGAGGATTATAATAAAGATGTGGCTTTGCTTAGCATGGAGGGTCTTGATGCGACTTTCGCAAATAAAATTCAAAGTTTAATGAAGCATTCTGATAGAACCAAGGTTTTTACTTCTTCTCAATATAATGCTTCTCAAATGACCAGTATTTTGCGCGGCCTTGAAGCTTTGGTTACCTCACGTTATCATGCTGGTGTCTTGTCTTTGGCAAATCAGGTTCCGCAAACAGCCATCGGGCATGACTTAAGAATAAAAGATCTTTACGGCGATTTAGGTATCAGCGAATTCTTCGTAGACCATGAAGATCCTGACAGATACAAATTACTTAGTGACAACGTTTCAAAGCTGTTTTCTGACAAGGACGCAATACAGGAAAAACTGCGTAGAGGCTATGAACAATATAAAGAAAGAGAAAAACTCAATCCAAAGCTCCTGAGAGAGTTCTTAAAAGCAAATTATCCGAAGTGGCTAACTTGAAAGCAACGGTTTTGTTAACAGGCGCTTCAGGTTTTATCGGCACTCAAATAGCCCGGCAACTCTTGCAGGATCAAGAGATAAAAGTTCTCGCTTTGGTCCGAGCAGCAGATTCTGAGAATGCAAAACGTAAACTGGCAAAAGAGTGGTGGGATTGGTCTGAACTAGTTGAAGCGTTAAATGGCAAGGTAGAAATGGTTTGTGGGGATGTTTGCCAGCCTAACTTAGGATTAAGCTCCGAAGCATACATTGTCCTTGCCAAAAGGATTACCCATATTATACATACTGCAGCTGATTGGCGTCTTGTACCACTTGAAGAACTCCGAAAAACCAATGTTCAAGGGACGATAAATGTTTTGGAGCTTACAAGAAAAGCCAATGCAGATCATGGAATAGATCGTTTTTCCCACATTTCCACGGCTTATGTTGCTGGCGGTAGAACAGGAGTAGTGCCTGAAGATGCTTTAACCGACGAGTTTGGGTTTTTCACAGCTTACGAACAAAGCAAATATGAAGGAGAAATGCTTGTCCAAGCTGCCAAAAAGGAATTCCCAGTTTCCATTTTCCGTCCCGCCATGGTTGTCGGCGACTCCGAAACAGGCGCCATCAAAACATTCAACACCTTCTACTTTCCCCTGAGGCTGTACCTAACGGGCAAATTGCGAATCCTTCCAGTAAGCCGATCTTTAAGAATCAACATAGTTCCCGTAGATTACGTTGCGTCAACAATTGTCCAGCTCACTTTTAATCCTAAAGCAGAAGGGCGTAACTTCCATCTTGCTGCGCCCTACGAATGCCTGCCTAAACTTGGGGACTTACTTGAGTTTGTTGAAAATTGGGCAAAGATAAATTTGAACGCTAAACTGCCAAAGCTTTTTTCTGTCGGCATGTCTGCGTCGTCCATGAAAAACTTGCTTCGACTGCAGAAAGCATTCAAGCTAACTGACCGTAAAAGCATGGACGCTCTGATTTCGTTGTCACCATATTTTAGCGAGAACCGCGAATTTCAACGAAACAACGTAAACGAGTTGCTTGGATCTTATGAAATGAACTGGCAGCATATTTTGCCTCATCTTTTAGAATATGCTGTTTATCACGGTTTCTTCCACCGATCAGATAGAACAGTCTACGAGCAAGTTTTGTTCAGGCTTCAAAGCAAGAGCTTTCCGATAAATTACTTTGATATTGTTGACAATAACATTATTCCCAAGTCACCATTTGAGATGCAGAAAGATATGTTGGAT
>DATIXS010000156.1:0-3154 GCA_035518335.1 Candidatus Acidiferrum sp. | reverse complement strand
CTACAGAAGCATTCAACCAATTAGAAGTCTTTGACGCTGCTAAGCTTTTCATTCAATCAGAAGGTATCATTCCAGCGCCCGAGCCGTCGCACGCAATAAAAGGCGCAATCGACGAAGCACTACGTTGCAAAAAGACGGGAGAAGCAAAAACCATCTTGTTTGTTCTATGCGGTCACGGCTACTTTGATATGGCGGCATATGATGAATACTTCAACGGAAACCTACAACCATATGAATATCCAACTCAGAAAGTCGAGGAATCAATGAATAAGCTTCACAAGTTGTATCCATGGTTGAACGAGGTTAACAAGAAATACATAAGTTGCGAAACATACTAAAACCACAAAAAATTCTTTTCTTTCATTGTTTTCATCCTAAAATTTTTGTGCAAGTTTGATAGCCTACAGTATGGTCTATTAGACACGCAAATATCCTTCAAATACTAAATGGCATAGTTTGCAACGAATTGATATGATCTTTTTCAACACTTAAAAGCGCTTTTTACATTTAGAATCATAACGAAAATCGTGCTTTATCATGCACATTTCCTTTTTATCCTTGCAATCTAATACAAATTTAGGTTTCCCAATTGATTAACTCTCAGCATTTGTCAACCAAAACCATCGGTTTTCTCGTTAACCCAGTCGCTGGAATGGGTGGCGCTGTTGGGTTAAAAGGTACAGACGGCGTAAACATCCTAAATCAAGCAATATCTTTAGGCGCAAAACCCATAGCATCACAAAGAGCAGAAACCTTCCTTGATGCAATGTTACCTGTCAAAAAAAGCCTAATTCTGCTTGTAGGCGCGGGAAGCATGGGTGAGGATGAATCCAAAAAGTGCGGCTTCACCTACAAAGTCAAGAGCGAAAACAAAAAGGAAACTACATCCGAAGACACGCAAAATGCTGCAAAGGCAATGATAGAATCAGGTATTGATTTGCTTGTTTTCTGCGGTGGCGACGGAACAACCCGCGACATACTAAAAGCAGTTGGCTTGAAGGTTCCTGTTCTTGGCGTTCCAACAGGAGTCAAAATGCATAGCGCAATTTTCGCTGTGACCCCTCAGGCTGCTGCAAGAGTCGCTGTCAACTATCTTTGGGCTGGATTACCCCTGCGAGAAGCAGAGGTCATGGATGTGGATGAGCGTGCTTTCCGAGAAGGACGCCTTTCTGCGGAACTATATGGGTACCTGCTAAGTCCCTTTGAACCCTATTTAATTCAGGGCAACAAACTCGAAAGCCCAATGACTGAGAACGAAATACGTAATCAAGCGGCAACAGCGGTTTGGATTATTGAGGAAATGAAATCCAACATCATTTACATCATAGGTCCAGGAACAACCACCCGCACAATCACTGACCTTTTGGACCAAAAGAAAACCCTCCTTGGAGTAGACCTTTTTTTAGACAAGAAAATGGTCACAAGAGATGCAAACGAAAAACAAATATTGGAAGCCATAAACGGAAAAGCGGCACAAATTATTGTGACGCCGATCGGAGGGCAAGGCTTCATTTTTGGCAGAGGAAACCAGCAGATTAGCTCCAAAATTATCCGGCAAATAGGCTTGGACAACATTGTTGTGGTTGCGACCAAAAGCAAACTGGACAAGTTGAAAAGTTTAAGGGTTGACACTGGCGACTTGAACCTCGATAAAGATCTTCGCGCCCGCGGAATTAGAGTTATTGTTGATTACAAAACTACTAAAAAAATGAATATCGAGTAATATTTTCTTTCTATGGGTTGTAGCACAATTGATAGAAAGAGGTAATTCAATTTTAAATATTGCGAAACCAGTATCTAACAGAATGAGGCTGAAAAAATGATACCTATAAACTTGCCTTTCGTTATCGCCTTGATAGATTCCTGATTGAATTCAGGTGTTTTATTCATTTTGTTCATTTCCTCATAATTCGATGTATTCCATAATGCTTTAGGTTTATTTATATCTATGTTTTAGGGTTATAGACGGGGTACTTTTATGAATAAAGTTGTTATGCTTAAAGTTTCTAAGAAAGGAGCTAAGGGTTTTCGTGTTGAGTCTGTACCATATAATAAATTACGGTTGTTGGCTGATGATAAGCATCGATTTTGGAAATTAGACGGCGATTTCTTGGTTTTAGAATCTTATTGATTTTTTTTCTTTATTGAATAATTTTTATTTGTTATCTGTTAGCTTTCTATGATGCTAATGGTTTTCTGTGGGTTCTGCCTATTCTTGGTATGGCTTAGGGTAATTCAATTCTTGAACATGTCTATCTTATTCAGATTTGATTCTCTTTTGCTTTATCAAAATTTATTTATTGATTTTTGTTGCTATTGGTAAGAGTACCCTTTTGTATTTATTTTTTTTATTATTAATGTTATTATTAGTCGTTGTTCGACTTTTCTTTTCTTTGCGTGATGTTGCGTTCGTGCCCGTGTGGTCGATTCACACACATGCTTATTCATTATCGGTGTCGCCCGACTTTTCCCGATTTGCGTGGAGGTATGGAACCCCGATTCTTAGAGCTTCCTGATGGTTATGCCCTGATTGCAGGGCTACCTTGCTCGCGTGGGGGTTCCATGTCAACGATTTTAAGCCTGCGGGCGATGCAAGAGGAGCAGGCTGGAGTTCTTTTACGGCTTGCTCCGACTTTGCGAAGTGGGCGTTATCGTTTTTTCTGGGCGGTCTTTGACGGAACGATTGTTTGAGGTTCGGCTTTGCGTACCGTCTGATTTTTGGTGAGCTTTTATAAAAGACGCAATTCATTATTTGGTTCGTATATGTTTTGTTTTTGTCTTTGCTAATTATGTTGTTTGTGTTGAGCAGTTGTTGTTGGAGTATTATTATATATTTAGGATGATTTTGATTTTTGGCTTTTGAGTGTTGTTTGGGCAAGCGCAAGCGAAACTCATGCGCCAACAGTCGAGTCTCTTACAAACTGGTAAACAAACTTGTGTCAAATACCAATTCCAAAATTGCCTAAAGTTGTCTGTCCTTTCTCTGACTCCAGTTCCTCTATAAGTCTTTGTGCTTCGACCTGAAGTTCGCTTAGATTCTTTGTGAGTCTATAGCCTTTTTTCTGCTGAATTATTCCTAGACTTTCTTTTATTTTTTCGTCAGAGAAAACACGTTCGGTGATTCCAATTATCCTTGTCCTGAGAGCATCTTTAT
>DATIXS010000155.1:0-3496 GCA_035518335.1 Candidatus Acidiferrum sp. | reverse complement strand
CCATTTTGATGTTGTTTGTGTGCACGATTGGCTAAGCAGTATAGCTGGATTAGTAATCAAAAACGAAACAAAGATACCGGTAGTTTTTCACACGCATAGTACAGAGTGGGGAAGAAGCGATGGTCCAGGCTCTGAAGTTGTATCTCATTTAGAATGGGCCATGAGTCAAAATGCCGATAAAATAATAACCGTCAGCTACGCCATGCAGCAAGACCTTGTAAAACATGGATGGTCGCCTTCAAAAATAAGCGTCGTTTGGAACGGCGTGGATCCTGAAACTTACAATCCTGTTAAAGTCCAAAAAGAAGATGTAGTTGCGATCAGAGAAAAATATGGCATTCCTGATGGTTGGAACATGTTGCTCTTTGTGGGAAGGCTCGCTTGGGTGAAAGGCGTGCATAATTTGTTGCAGGCGATGCCATTGATTTTAAAGGAGAACCCTAATACCAAATTGGTTATTTTAGGTAAGGGCAATCAACAAGGCGACATTCAAGCAACAGCTGAAAGGTTAAACATTAGGGATAAAATCGTTTATCAATTTGACTTTGTGCCAGAAGAAGAGCGGATTCTTCATTACGCTGCTTCTGATGTATGCGTTTTTCCATCAATTTACGAGCCGTTTGGAATTGTTAGTTTGGAGGCTATGGCTATGGAGAAACCTGTAGTTGTTGGGGCAAGAGGTGTTGTCGGTTTCAAAGAGCAGGTAGTTAATGGTGGTCCCGATCAAAATGGCGTGCACATTAACGGCGAAGACCCAGCTGATATTGCTTGGGGCGTAAATGAGGTGCTGCGGGATCCGATGCGTGCTAGGAATTGGGGTGAAAATGGAAGGCGAAGGGTGCTAGAGTATTTTACTTGGAGAAAAGTTGCGGAAGAAACCAGCAAAATCTATGAATCCATGATATAGCGCGCTTTTACAGCACCTTTTTCTATACTTTTTTGTCCTTTTTTAACCTTATTTAGCCAAATCTGTACGCAACCTGCAACCGCAGTAAACCCTAAACCAAAAAAGAAACCTAAAACACAAAGAAAAAATTTTGCCGCAAATCCAATAATTATCAGGTGTCTTCCTCCAAAAAAATATGAAGCGTAAAGGAAAAATGAAAACTAGCACTTATGTCGCAAGCATATCAGCAACATGTAACAATCTCAAATCAATCGGCTTCTTACCGTTAGCAGCTTTTTCCAAATCATAACCAGTGATCGCGCCATTCTGCAATCCAACCGCCATGTTGCCTTTTCCCTCGCTGATTAGGTCAACAGCTTTCTCCGCAAATAAACTGGCAAGTAACCTGCTGCGTGTTGTTGGACTTCCCCCTCGTTGGGCATAGCCAAGAATGGATAGTCTAACTTCAGATTCCATTTTCTGCTGCATATCCGACGCAAGTTTGCTTGTGCTTCCGCACCCTTCTGCTGCAACAATTATTCCTGTTTTTTTGCCTTTTTTCGCGCTTTCATCTAGTAACTTTACAATATAATCAAGGTTTAGTGGTTTCTCTGGAATCAAAATGATTTCTGCACCGACACATATTCCGACTTCTAAAGCGAGAAAGCCTCTTTTTCTTCCCATGACTTCTACTATGAATATTCTTTCATGAGAAATTGCTGTATCGCGGATCTTGTCTATAGTATCTACTGCAGTATTAACTGCTGTGTCAAATCCGATTGTTTCATCTGTTCCGAAGACGTCATTATCGATTGTGGCAGGAATTCCAACCATTAATGCATCACTTTTCTTGCCAAGGTCTAAAGCCCCTCTAAACGATCCATCTCCGCCTATAACAACTAAGCCGTCAACATTATTTGTCGATAAGGTTTCTGCAGCTGTTTGAACAGCGGCATCATCCTCAAAACCCGGACACCGCAAAGTATGAAGTATAGTGCCGCCTAACTGAATAATACCGCCAACACTGCGGGGACTTAACCTTCTAAACGAATTAGCTAATAATCCATCCCATCCTCTTTCAAACCCTATAACTTGAAACCCTTTTGCATGTCCAATACGCGTTACTGCTCGGATGGCAGCATTCATGCCCGGAGCATCGCCACCAGAAGTAACAACACCAATAGTTTTTGTCATCAAACAACCTCTGTTTCAGCTTAGAATCCGTTGCAAACATGAACATAAAAACCTATCTAAACACCAATCGTAACAAACTAAAATGTTTAATATGACAAGACAACTGCGGCTGTGCCAAAAAACATAAATTCTTTGCTCTTATCCTTATGGACTTTGTCGGGCGGTAGCTCAGCCTGGCAGAGCTCTCGAACTGGCTAACATGCTTAGCTGGTGGAGACGCTGTAGAGGTCTACCCATGGTAGGCTTTATTCTAGCCTGCACAGGCCACAGATACCGAGCCGTCGCAGGTTCAAATCCTGCTCTCCCGACCATCTAATCCTCATTTCCTAAACAATAAAAATAAAACGCGAGCGTCAAAAAAACGAAGGGTGGAGATGAAGAATATTTTAGTTAAAGTCCTTTGTTTCCGTATCGGTTATTGTGTGTGAAGTCTTCTATGTCCCGGCGTACTCTAAGGTATTTGCTGGTACCAGCCGGATACCCTAAGCGACATGTGTATGCAATCTTCATGTGTTCTGGAATGCCGAGAAGTTTCTTTATCTCGGTTTCAACTGGGGGTGCAGAAAACGTGCTTAGAATCTGAAGACCAATGCCCAAAGACTGCGCCATTAGCCAAATGTTCTCCATTAAGCAACCTAAACTCAAAAAGCCTAAAATGTCCCCTCGGGAAGCAGGCGCCCTCTTTGTAGAATCATAGGTAACAATGAGAAGGGTTGTACTGCCACGGATAGACTGGGTCAGAGGCATAGGCTCAGTTTTTTGAGCTACCTCCGCTATTTTCTTTGGGTCACCCCAATCAGGAGGGAACATTGCAGCCAGAATTCCAGTTTTCTTTTTCAAGAGTTCCTCTTTAGAAAAGGAAAGCTGATCAAAGTTCTCCCGCAAGAACTCCTCCGAGATGCGTGATTTGATTTTTCCTATTCTTTCTAGGACCGCTTTATCATCAATTATAATTACATCAAAATTTTGCATATTGTGGGCGGTGGGTGTCCATCTTGCTGCTTCAAAAATCTGTTTCAATTCATCTTTTGATATTGGTCGATTTGGATCGAAAGGTACCCTCGCGGATTGTCTTTCTCGAATAATTTTTAAGATTTCATTCATGTTTATCCCTCGCTGATTTTTAAGACTGCTCTAAAATGAACCTTTGCTGTCATCATTCGATCGAATGCAACTGAAGCTTGCTCAAGGGGAAATACCTCCACCATAGGAACAACATGTGTAAGAACACTAAACTTCAAGGTATCAGCGGTATTTCCGCCTACCCAACCGCTTACAGAACGCACAGCACGCATCAGTTGAACAGGAGATATCTGCATCGGCTCATTAACAAATGTAATAATTATCAATTGTCCATTTCGGGAAAGTCCTTCCACAAGTTCCGAAATCGCCTTACTGTTGGGTCCCGTACAAAAA
>DATIXS010000154.1:0-5602 GCA_035518335.1 Candidatus Acidiferrum sp. | reverse complement strand
CCATAATGTTATAATAGTATGCTGTTTGAGGAGTTAACGTTGGGCTTCGATGGTTCAAACAAAGCTGTGCATTGTTACACACACTTTTTTACCTCATGTGGGCGGAATAGAAAAAGTTGTGAATGAACAAAGCAAACGGCTGTTACACAGAAATTTTGAGCCAACTGTGATTACAAACCGCATTGGAACACCTAAACACTATGTTGTTGATGGAGTAAACGTTGAATGTTATGAATCGCTGAATACGGGTTTTCGCCTTGGGATACCGTATTCGATTCCGACTGTGCCAAGTTTTGGAACATTTCTCAAAACAGTGAAATCAAGCAAAATCGTCCATGCCCACGGTCACCCGTATCTTACCTCTCTTGTTGCTGCCAAACTTGCAAAACGATACAATAAGCCATTCGTGCTTACTCAGCACAACACTTTCATCGAATACGACAACATTTTTGGCAAGATTGAACGGTTAAATGACTTGGCGGTCGGAAAAGAAACACTGAAAGAAGCAGACAAAATAATAACAGTGAGCAGCGCTACTAAAGATTACGTCTTAAGTTTAGGGGCCAAACCAACGAAGGTTAAAGTCATGTATAATGGGGTTGATTTAGAACGTTTCAGACCTTTGGCTGGAAAACGGCAGGAAATAAGAAGAAAGCTTGGGATCCCCCAAGGTGCAACGGTAGCAGTAACTGTTAGGAGACTTGTTTACAAAAACGGTGTCGACACTCTGATAGAATGTGCAAACATAGCAGTCAAAAAGAATCCTAATATAATTTTTCTTGCTGTTGGGAAAGGCCCAGATCGGGATAGTGTTCAGATGAAAGCCAGGGAGTTAGGCATAGAAAATAACTTTAGATTAACAGGCTTTGTTGCGGATGCTGATTTGCCTTTCTATTATAATGCAGCAGACTTATTTGTTTTGCCTTCAAAATCTGGAGAAGGTTTGCCTTTGGTTGCTCTTGAAGCTATGGCTTGCGGATTGCCTGTTATAGCCACAAACGTTGGAGGAATAAGTGAAATCTTGATGGACGATTGGGGAAGATTAGTGCCACCTAATGAGCCGGAGTTACTTGCAAAAGCAGTTTTGGAGTTCGCCACGATTAATTTTTCTTCACGTAGGCTAGAGCTTAGATCGGTTATAGAAGATAAGTTTAGTTGGGAAAAGAACGTTGATAGCCTTGTTGAAATATACGAAGAGCTTATTTAACCAGACTAACGCATCTATTAGCCTTAACAAATGGGGTTGCCATGACATCAAAAGTTGAATTGATATCAGTTGTCCTTCCAACACTCAATGAAGCCGGAACCATATTGGAAGCTATCACCACAATCGATAAGGATTTGAATTACCCCAAGGAAATAATCGTGGTAGACGGCAACTCAACAGATGGAACTATAGAGATCGTTAAAGACACAAACCTTTGCAAGCTAATCATTGAACCAAGACGCGGCTACGGAGTCGCCCTTAGAACTGGCATGAAAAATGCGAAAGGCAACATTATAGTAATGGTTGACGCAGATGGCACCTACGAATTCAAACACATGAACCGCCTCGTAGACCGAATGCTTGAAAAAGATGCAGATATGGTTTTGGCAACACGCATGTATGATCCCAAAAAAGCTATGGGCTTTTTGAATTTTCTCGGTAACAAAGTCATCACTTTTAGTTTTGACTTTTTCTATAGCCAATTTTTAAGTGACAGCCAATCGGGTTTTAGAGCAATCTCCCATGACGCCATCGACCATGTTACGTTGAAAGAGTCAGACATGGCATTTGCCACAGAGATGCTCATTCAATTTGCTAGAGAAGGATACAACATGGTTGAAATTCCGACTACATATAAAGCTCGAAAATATGGGAAAACAAAACTTAAACCATTTAAGTCAGGGATTGAAATATTCAGTACTATATTCCGGGGGATTCTAGATCCAACGACGTTTAGAACGTGTTACGCGCATTGGAAGAAAAATCGGTTTAAAAGATGACAAAGGCTACATAATTGCCATTTCTCTCGTTCTAATAATTGTCGCCTCAATTGTCGCAGGCTATTTTTTAGTGATCAAACCGCCCCAGCCATCAGGGTACAACACCATTTATCTGCTTGACTCCCAAAAAAAAGCCGTTGATTATCCTATAACATTGGTTGCTAACCAGAACAGCACCTTTAACCTTTGGATAGGCGTTGTAAACAACATGGGAGGAAGCGGAAACCAAACCTACCAAATCCTCGAAAAAATTACCCAAAACCTTCTAAATTTTCCCGTAGACGGACAGCCAACCCAAACCTATAATTTGAGCTTGTCAAATGGAGCAACTTGGCAAACCCCAGTATCAGTTACGCAAAACCAAGTAGGGAACTATTCAATAGTTTTTGAATTGTGGCACTATAATACTGACTCTAATGTGATGGCTTATCAGTTTACAAACGATTACTGTGTCTTAAACATTCAAGTTGTAAGTTAAGTTTTCTTTTGTCTTTCAGCGAATTCTTTTTCGATAGCCACTCTGTGGATGTTGTTGTAGGCGCAGAAGGGTATGATTTTAAGGTCAGGCGTAATGTAATGGACGACACATCTTCTTACGCGGTTAACATCGAAGTTGTAGGAGTCCATAAACGCCATGCATCCGAGTAAAAAGATTCTTCGACGTATTTTGCCAAGGGACTGATAAGAAGGAGAGAGGTGCATTCTCATTATAGAGTTCATAAGGGTTAACATGCCGACTTCTTTAGTGACTAAAAACATATTCATCGACAACATTGACGCCATAAACAGAGAAGAGAGCAATGATATTTTGCCCTTGGACTCTGCAGCCTCCGCGGTTTTGCGAATATGTCTAAAGAATCTGTCAAAGTTGACGAAGCGGTTAATTGGAAACATTTTTCCATCTTCTGAAACAAAAATCCAATTAACTATTCCACATTGAGGGCTACAGGAAAAAAGCGGCCAAGGTTTTTGCATGAACTTTCTCATTATCTTTATCGGCGAAGTCATAACTGACATAGGGTACAAATCGGTACTTTTTATTTCGCCATGCGTTTGTTTCTCTACGTCTTCGGCAAAGTGCCATTCACGGAAGTTCTCTCTAAATCTGTTCTCAGTGGCTCTGCCAGTGAAAGCGATCGGCTGAAAAATCAAGCCTCTAACAATGTCAGTGTTTTTGGCTGCAAACCTAATTATGTCCCCGACTTCTTCATCGTTTAGACTCTTCATGAGCGTGTTAACTAAGATTACTTCCATGTCGTATTTGCGGCAAACGTCCAAAGCTTTTAGCTTATAGTTAAAGAGCGCTTGCCCACGAACCTTCTTGTAGAAGTCGTCGTGAAAACTGTCAAATTGCAGGTAAACAATGTTTAATCCGCTCTTCTTTAGCCTCTCCGCTAACTGCGGGTTTTCAGATAAACGTACGCCATTCGTTGCAAGGATAGTCATGAACTTGAGTTTGTGAGCTGCAGCGATGATTTCAGGCATATCTTCTCGTTCGGTCGGTTCCCCGCCAGAGAAAAGAATGGCTGGTGGTTTGGGGTTGGCTTGGCTGGCGAATTCGAGCATTCTGATCAGATGTTCTTTAGTTGGTTCGTAGTCGATTTCTTGCTCTGGAAATGTTGAGAAGCAGACAGCGCATTTAAGGTTGCATCGTTTTGTTACGTCAATAACTCCTATGACCGTACCTGAAGCGTGATTGGTACAGGTTTCACAAACATAAGGGCAGCCTTGGGGGTCTTTTGGAGCATTTAAGTCGCCGAGATATTGAAATTGATCGTATGTTTGCATATGTTTGAAGATCGGTGGGCTTTGCCAATGTGTGGCTTCAAATTTTCCATGTTCGGGACAGGCTTTAGTAATTTTGATTTTTTCATTTGACTGGGTTAGTTGGGCATCAATTTTCTTTTGGCATTCGGGACAGATGCTCTTTGTGTCGGTCATATTAACGCTCCAAGTGTTGCCTCGATTATTAACGCTAACGGAAGAAGAATCATCGACATAGTTATTATACGCTCATATTTCCTTACGTTAGAAACAGTTGAAGTTAACGTGATAAGGCGAGCTGAAGCGTAAAGTAGAAGTGCACTCCACAAAAGGATTAGCGGCAAATAATAAATAGTAAAGTGACCTGCAAAGAAAGGAAGAGATGGAAGAGGAGCTAATATCGCAGTCAGTATGAAAAACAGTGCAGCCAACTTTGCAGACTTGGCTGTACCAATTCTTTGCGGAAGTGTCGGGTACCCAACCTTTGAATCTCCTTCTGCACTGAGGATGTCACGAAGTACATTGCCGCCGATTGTGCCGAAAGCAATTGGGTAAAGGCTTATCGAAATCAAGCCGACAGTTGCAGGCGAGGAAATTGTTGCTTGTCCGTACATGAAAGCGGTGCCAGTCAAGATTCCAATCAAAATGTTGGCAACGAACCCTGATTTGCGTTTTACAAGGGTTGAGTAAATTAATAGTAAAATTGAGTCAACAGCTATGATCGCGAAACTTAACCAATTAATGTAAGCAGCCATAATCAACCCAACTGCAAATAGCAAGCCTGAAACGGTTACGACTTGTTTGAGCGAGAGAGCACCTGAAGGAATTGGTCTTTTCGGTTTGATTACCGCATCGCTTTCCCTATCAAAATAGTCGTTGATTGCAAAGCCAGCAGAAGTAATGAAGGCCATTGAAAAAAAGATCAACGCGATTTTTTCCGGCGCAATCATGCTTTTGGTAATGGCGAAAGCTGTTAAAACTGATAAACCGCCTGTCATTAGCCAGTAAGGAAGCCGAAGTAGTGCGATGAGTCCCTTTGCTGGCGCCACACTGGTCATACGGTGATTTTCCTGTCGTCGATCACTTCTTTAATGCTATCTTCAAGGCTTACTTTTGGATTCCAGTTCAGCTCCGCTTTGGCTTTGGAAACATCAAACCATATGGTGTTAATGTCGCCTTGCCAGGAAACGCCAGTAGTCGTTACAAACGTTTTCTTTTCCAAACCCAAGATTTTTAGGATCATTTTGGCAAGATCTATTATTTTTGTGGTAGCACCAAAACCTATGTTAAATGTTTTACCGTTAGTAGACTCATCTGATCCGATAGTTACCAATGCATCCACAACATCGGAAACATGTACGAGGTCTCTTGACTGAAGCCCAGTGCCTATGATTTCTAGCTTCCCCGGGTTCTTAGCGATTTTATCTAGAAAGTCATGGATGACTCCGTGGCATCTTAACCCATATACATTGGCGAACCTTGTAATAGTTATGTCTAAACCGTACTGGTCAACGTACATGCCGCAATATTCTTCACCTACAACTTTGGACATGCCATAGCATGAAACTGGGTGAAAACCGTAATCTTCCTTTGTTGGCAACTGTGTTGGATTGCCGTAAACCGCAGCACTGGAGGCAAAAACAACTTTTGCATCGTCTTTGCGAGCTTTTTCTAATACACATAAAGTTCCTTTGGCGTTTGTTTCGAAATCTATAAGAGGATTCTCCATTGAGTACGGTACGACGACTTGGGCGGCCAAGTGATATATCAAATTAGCCTTCTCTTGGGAATACAGCTTCTTTGTGTCTAAAATGTCACCTTTGACTAACTTAGCTGTGGGCACGTCCTTTAC
>DATIXS010000153.1:0-4224 GCA_035518335.1 Candidatus Acidiferrum sp. | reverse complement strand
CCCAGAGGCATTTACGAAACCGGAAAAATCTTTCAATCGTCTTTTCCTTGAAACTCAAGTTTTGTTTTTTATGGTATTCATCGTTTTTGGCATAGCTATTTTCATAGCCATAACAACGTTTTATCCAACATGGTTCTGGGTTGCGCCGATAATTCTTATCGGTATTCAAGCAGTTTTTGTTTTTTTCTCAAACAATTTTATTGCAAGAACAGCAGATTGGAAAATCACTCAAGAAAATCCGATTATACATTTCCTGGAATATTATTTGCCGGCAAGTGAGGAAGCTGATTTCAATAAGAAATATTCCAGAGATCAACTCATAGCTATTAAAAAAGAGATCTATGACGAAATCTTGGTCAAACGAGGCGAAGTGGATCCCGTTGAAGCTCAACAGGTTTTCTTGAATCACGGCGTGCCCTGTCAGCTGGAAAACTTGAAAACTAAAAAAATTAACGTTTACGAAATGGTGAAAAATATTGCAGATCGATTCCGATTTCCAATGCCCAAAATCGTTGTCTCTAATACCTTGGTTCCTAATGCTGCTGCTTCAGGACCGAGTCCAAGCCGCGGATTGGTCTTGATAACAACTGGGCTTCTTGTTCAACTTGAAGAAAACGAGATTCTCAGCGTTTTAGGTCATGAGTTTGGTCACTTAAGGGGAAGAGATCCGCTCATCCTTTACGGGTTGGTTTCCGCGGAATTTCTGTTTCGCTTCTATGTACTGCTACCATTTTTCCCAATAGTTTTCACATCATTGCTGTTCTTTGTTTACTTCTGGGCCGTCATGGTTGTCATATTCTTTATTGCCAAATTCTTTGAAGCCAGAGCGGACCTAGTCTCCGCGATCATGGTTGGAACTCCACAAGTTTTAGCTGGCTCACTTGAAAAAATCGGTTTCCAACGATTGCTGTATGAGCGAACGCCTTCTTTCCGTCTTCAAGAATGGCTCGGATTAGACCCACACCCGCCTATATATTTTAGAGTCGACCGTTTAGAGAATCTGACATCTGATAAAATTAAGCATCCACTACTTCAATCCATTAAAGATGTTACGAAAGGATTTATTGCAACGCTAAGAAGTTGAAATCATATTTTTTGTCCATTTTTTTCTATTGTTAAGTAGCTTTTTTGGAGCTTAAATTGTTTGCCGACAGCGTCTCAAAATGTCCCGAATTGTCGATGAATGTCGTCGAATTGTCCCCACTTGTGCCTGGACTCAAATAAAGTGATTGAAAAGAATAACAATTATAATAAATAGTCATGCAGATTTGTGCTTGGCACAAAATGTATAGATTCAAGAAAGTTGAGCTTTGAATTGACTTCAAGCTTTTCACATAAAATTTTCTCGAAACGCTTATCCGTTTGTTTAAGATCTAATTAATTTGTTTTTTGGAGTCCACGTTATGAGTTATACAGTGCAACTAATCAGCCCACAAGAAAAAGACAAACTCTTTCAAACCTACGAACAACGATTACTTTACACAAGCAAAGCCGATGTTTATGGGTGCTGCATCAAACTATTAGCCGAGTCTGAAGATACTAGAAATGAATGGGAAGACAATTTCTACACAGCAAATGAAAATATCAGGTCACATGGCCGCTTAATTGTAGTTACCGAACCTGGCCAACCTTTAAGTGTGAAATATGATCCTTACACAAAAACCGCCTTCTTAGTTAACGTCGACTATTATGGATGGATAAAAAGCATAGCACTTGCGATTGCAGGTGATGTATTGGAAGACGAGCATAGAATATATTCTGTTCATGGCGCCGCAATTGACGTAGGTTGCATAGGTGTCTCATTAATTGCACCTTCAGGCACAGGCAAAACTACACACTCGTGGGGCTTGTTGCTTCTTAAAAATGCCCGATTAATATCTGATGATTGGTACTTTGTTAGGCTTTCAAGTCATTTGCCATTGGCTTTTGGCTCAGAAAAAAACTGTTACATCGATGCTGACCTAGGCAAGATATGGAATAAATATGAGAGTTTGGTCGATAAAGCAAAATTTGACAAGAGAGGCAGAGCAATCGTAAACGTCCGATGGATTGTAGGAGGGGGCGGCGTGATTCCAATGGAAACCTTGCACAAAATAATCCTTCTAAAAAGAGACCCCCAAGACAAAAACATTGTAACTCGCCTAGATTCCGCTGAAGCATCAAAGTTTATGATTGATCATAACTTTTGCAATCCCCACCAATTAGTAAAAGACGAAAGAAAAATCGAGCTCAGAAAAAACTTTTTCCAAAAACTCTTTCAACAAACTGAAGTTTACCTCGTTAACACTACTGGAACCCCTCAAGATACCCAAGATGAAATTAGAAAATTACTTTCCCCGAAATAATAGGTAATTATTATGCAAAGAATAATAAAGCTCCTCAGTCGAGTTAGCTCACATTTGAAGGAGGAACAACTGGTTTGAAGCTAATTTACGTAGCAATAGACGGCATGGGAGATTTACCAATCAAATCTCTTGGCAATAAAACACCCCTTGAAGCAGCAGAAACTCCTAACATGGATGCTCTTGCCAAAAATGGCAAAATAGGCTTAATGTACTCGGTAAAAAAAGGCGTTGCGCCTGAAAGCGACGTTGCAGTTATTTCTCTTTTAGGTTATGACCCTTTCAAATACAGCACAGGCAGGGGAGTTATTGAAGCTGCTGGAGCAGGTTTGAAAATGAAAGATGGCGATTTAGCCTTAAGGTGCAATTTTGCAACTTTAGGTCAAGGAAAAGAAATTATTGATCGGCGAGTGGCAAGAAGTTTAACCACTGAAGAAGCCAATGAGCTAAGCAAAGCAGCTAATGAACAGGTTAAGCTTGAATCTTACCCTTCCATGTTTAAGTTTCGAAATACCCTTGGGCATAGGGCAGTTCTGCTAATAAAAAGTAAAAGGAAGCCTCTCTCAAGCAACATAACAAACAGCGATCCTGCTTACATAATGGTAAATGGTTTAGGCGTTGCCCTAGCGAAGGTTGACATGGTTCTGAAAACCTGTGAACCCACTGACAACACAGAAGCAGCTAAAGTATCCGCTGCCTTGGTAAACGAATTTATAGATAAAACCCACAAATTATGGGATAGTCACCCGATAAATGTAAAACGCGCCGCTGAAGGAAAACTGAAAGCTAATGTCGTTTTAACCAGAGACGCAGGACATCTCCTCCCAAAATTCTTTAACATTAACGAAAAATACAAAGTTGATTTTGCCTGCTTAGCGGATATGCATGCAGAACGAGGTATAGCTCAGCTGGCAGGAATGGACTCAATGCTTTTGCCGCCGCCCTCAGGCAACCTACAAAAGGACTGCGAAATAAGAGTCAAAGCCCTTCTGGATATCCTGCCTAAACACGATTGTTTTTATATTCACCTTAAAGGTCCAGATGAACCCGGGCATGACGGCAACTGTGTCTTAAAAACACAGATTATTTCCGCCATCGAC
This sequence comes from Candidatus Acidiferrum sp., assembly GCA_035518335.1. Classification (GTDB taxonomy): domain Archaea; phylum Thermoproteota; class Bathyarchaeia; order Bathyarchaeales; family Bathycorpusculaceae; genus Bathycorpusculum. Next base: position 782 of record DATIXS010000153.1, on the reverse strand, counting down.
AAATACTTCTTTGGACCGCTGCTAAAACAAATTTCTCTAAATGAAAACATTATTTGCATAACTACCGATCACGCCACTCCATGTTCACTAAAAGTACACAGCGACACGCCAGTTCCAGTGCTGATTTCAGGTGACAAAATAGTAGGTAGCAACAAAGCTTTGAAGTTCTCGGAGAAAGAATGCGCAAAAGGAAGTTTAGGAATAATAGATCGCGGTTGTGAATTAATGCCTAAGCTGATGGAATTATTGAAAAACTAGTTTACAACTTGTAGCGCGCAAATAAAGGATTTAACCAAAAGTCATAAACGAGCCAACAGTTGATTGCTTACTGGCGACAAAAGTGAATAACTTAGTCAGAAGCGCGTTTCTGATAACAATCATATTTATCGGTTTAGTTATGATCGGTCCAGTCCGTTTTGGAACTGCGCAGGCATTTTCAGAAATTAACGGAATAATAAATGCTGACACTACTTGGACTAAAACAAACAGCCCGTACACACTTACCGGACCTGTGGCCGTAAACACAGGAGTAACATTAACAATTGAGCCTGGAGTCACTGTGAACCTTGGAGCTTTCTATATGCAAGTAAATGGGACATTAGTTGCCAAAGGCACAAGCACAGATAAGATTTATTTCAACAGTGCTAACGGTTCTCCAAACTGGGCAATCGCCTTCAACTCCAATAGCGCCAATTGGAACGAACAGACTGGTTCTGGCAGCATAATCCAGAACACCGTTATCGCCACTCCTTCAACAGGGATTTCAATTGATGGAGTAACAC
>DATIXS010000152.1:0-2893 GCA_035518335.1 Candidatus Acidiferrum sp. | reverse complement strand
GTCGGCAAAATTACATCTTTCAATTGAATGTAAGGTTTGTAAAATTGAACCCACCCATCATGTAATGTTCGTGTTCCTTTTAGTTGAAAGAGTTTTCCATTAAGGCTTATCGTCGCTTTAATATTTTGGCGAATAGTTGGTTCACCGAACGCCGCAAGAAATCTGTGGATGATAAGATCAAGAATGTTTGTTTCTGGAATGCCAAGTGGTTTTTCTGGTTGATTTCCCGTCGGGTAAATTGCCGGGTGGGCTGAATCAACTTTTTGACCTTCATGTGGCTTTAGCGCTGGTTTGGAAAGCAGTTCTGTAACCAATGGTGAGTACATCGCCATCTTGCTCAGTTTTTTCATTATGATTTTGTAGCCGATTGTTTGGGGAAGTTTTTGGCTACTAGTTCTTGGGTAGGAAATTAAGGCGTTTATGTAAAGGTGTTGGGCGATGTTTAAAGTACGCATAGGGGTGTAACGGAAAATTTTGTATGCTTCGCTTTGAAGCGTGCCTAAATCAAATGGCACTGGTGGATTCTGCTCGAACTCTTGAATTGCCACTGTTTCAATTTGCCCCTGCTTTGTTTTACATGCATTGACTATTTCGGTTGCTTGCTGTTTGTTTTCGAGGATTTTTTCATATTCAGCTTCGAAAGTGGTATCTTCTATTTTTATTTTGGCAGTTATGTTCCAGTAGGGAGTTGGGACAAAGCATTTTATGGTTTTTTCACGGTCTTCCAAAAATTTTAGGGTTGGACCTTGCACTCTGCCAGTGCTGAGCGTAGCATATCGCCCATTGCTATTTTTTACAGCTGTTGTTAGGGTTCTGGACAAGTTTATGCCGTAAAGCCAATCTATTTCATGCCGTGCTAATCCAGCTTCTATAAGTGCAAAATCCAAATGCGGCAAAAGGTTTCCATATGATTCTTGCAACTCCTCTTTTGTGAGTGTTGAATATTTCATACGCCTAGCATTTTCTTCGTTGCCTCCACAAGCATATTTGAGTATGTTGTAGCCAATTATGCTTCCTTCAATATCAAAGTCACAAGCGTCCACAAATTTTTCAGCGTTGGTTGCTAGTTTAGAAATTACTTTTATCCATGTGCGGATTTTTGTTGCTTTGCGTTCTGCTAAATATCTTGGAACCCATTGATATTCAAAAACTGGGTAATCCTGTTTGTTTTTTTCTTTGCTTGCTACGGTATATAAGTGTCCAAGAGAAGGAACAACTATTATTTCACCATTTCTAAATGCTTGATAATATGGAACGCCGCTGTCAATCATCCTTTTTGCGTTTCCTTCTTCGTCCAAGGCCATGGCTATTCGATTTGCTGCATCGGGCTTTTCAGCTATAATTAAAGTGTATTTTACCAAAGACTTGAATCACACTTAACACTCCAGATAATCTTTCTCTTAAAATAAGCTTATTGCGTTGCAGTTTTGAAAACTCTTTTTCAATTAACTGTAGGATTTTAAGCAATCAATAAATATGCCTTGACGATGTAGTTAGCGTGGGATTTGGGTTGCCACAACGTGTTGTTTGTCATGGATGCGCTCACGTTTTATACGAAGGCAGCGAACTTAAGCCGCCAGACGAAATTATTTCTGAAAATGGTGGAAAATGTCCAAAATGCAGTAGAAAACTTTCGTTATTGCCGATAGATGTTGAAGTTAAGCCTCTTCCTAAACGAAGATAGCTAGAGATTCCTCTAAATCTTGTTCAGGCTGCTTTGGGTTGCTTTTTTGATTCAAGGTTTGCTTTGTTTGCGGGTTGCGACCCACAGCGACCATACACGAACCCTGCAACTCTTAGCGACTTTCTAGGGTCCCCGCCGACTTTTCCCGACCCTAAACCCTTGAGTACAAGATTCAAAAGCAAGAACCTATAATCCGCTAACAGAAAAAATCATCTTCACCACGACACTTCAGCGGTTTAGCAAAGTGCAGATTCCAAAGTTGATACGGTGGCGACTCAAAATGGAGAGCGGCCAGGCATTGAAGGTTGGGATAAAATTTTTGGGTTTGAACAAGGGCTGGCAATTTTTCTATGCAAAAATGCACAAAGACGGGCGCATAACTATTCCAAAATTGATTCTAAGCCTCTTCGAAGACGAAAAAACGAATCTATCAGGCTATACGTTAGAAGTAACGGTTGAACCTGCCTGAGAGATTCTGTTTCAATCTCACCGCAATAAGATAAGTTGAAATCTTATATTTTAAAAACCCTATTATCACTGCTTGAAGGTCCCTGTTTGATTAAAAAACGTCAAATAACTGTTTTCACAATCGGCCACTCCACAAGAACTATTAATGAGTTTGTTGAGCTGCTAAAAACTAACAGCGTCACATTGGTTGTCGATGTGCGTACAATTCCAAGAAGCCGACACAATCCCCAATTTAACAAAGAAACCCTCCCAAACACACTCAAAACCTACGGCATAAAATACATCCACATGCCAGAAATCGGCGGCCTACGCAGACCCAAACATGACTCCATAAACCTGGCATGGAAAAACATGGGCTTCCGCGGCTACGCAGATTACATGCAAACCCAAGAATTCACCGACAACCTACTAAAAATCATCGCGCTTGCACGAGAAAACCGTTTGACTTTAATGTGCGCTGAAGCTTTGCCTTGGAGGTGCCACCGTAGCCTCATCTCTGACGCACTCGTTGCACGGCATATTAAGGTAGAACATATAATAGGTCCGACCAGCTGCCTAAACCATCAGCTTTGTGAGATGGCTCATGTAGAAGGAACCCGAATAACCTACCCTTTATTCACAAAAGAAACTCCTCAGAGAACGCTCGGGGATTTTGCGGAAACATACTAATCGTCTCTTTTTATGATTGTAACTAGGCAACCCAACTTTTCCAATTCCTACAACTTAGAAAAATATTTTAAG
>DATIXS010000151.1:0-2973 GCA_035518335.1 Candidatus Acidiferrum sp. | reverse complement strand
CTGAATACAAACCAAGGTTATCTGCTCCCAAAAGCCGAGCGATAATTATTGTACCTATAGCTGAAATAAGCGTTGAAGCAACTAGTCCCCAAAGTAGGTGGAAGCTTCCTTTAGCTGAAACTCGCGCCATCTCTGCAGTTTTGCTCATTTCTGGATGCCTGAGTTGCCGTTTGGATTACAAGTTAAGTGTTGTTTGTGTGGTTGCGTTTATCGCTTTTGGTATTATGACTATTAATAAGTCTCATTTTAGTTTGGGTTTTTTAGTCTTAATCAATCTGCTCAAAGTTAAAAAATGGATTTTTTAGTGTAATTTTACCGTTGATTTTTGCAAAGGAATCGAAGGTTCAGGTTCATTTGCCAAATCCTATGGCTGTAAAGTTGAGTTTCTTGCTGTATATTTCAGGATCGTAAATGCGTCTTCCATCTATAAGTATAGGTTGCCTCATGTTTTTTAAGAAGTCTTCTGGAGCAAGCTTTTTGAATTCTTCCCATTCAGTCACTAGTATAGCGGCGTCTGTATTTTTGATACATCTAATTGCAGAGCTGGCATATTGGATTTTGTCTTGAAAAATAGATTTTGCCATGTTCATTGCAACAGGATCATAGGCTATGATGGTGGCGCCTTCGAGTAATAGCTGGTTAATAATGGGAACAACTCGTGCTTCTCGCATATCATCGGTATCTGGCTTGAAAGCTAAGCCCAAGATCGCTATGTTTTTGCCCGACAGATTACCAAGTTGTTGCTTACAGAACTCAACTGCCTTAAGGGGCTGAGTGTGATTTAGGTTTTCAACGGATTCTAAAAGCTCAGAAGCATAACCAAAAGCTTTCGAGCAAGCAATCAACGCCTTAACATCTTTGGGAAAACATGATCCACCATATCCTAATCCAGCATCTAAGAAAAGCGGCCCTATCCGTTTGTCTAACCCCATGGCTTTAGCAACGGTTTTGACATCTGCACCGGGGATTTTTTCGCATATGTTGGCTATTGTGTTAATGAAGCTGATTTTTGTTGCTAGCATAGCGTTGTTAGCGTATTTTATGAGTTCAGCTGTTGCCAAGCTGGTTCTAATGATTGGAGGCAATTTCGGATAGTAGAATTCTTTGTAAAGCGCTTCTATTGCATCGCCTGATTTTTGGTCAAAGGAACCAATGACAACACGATCAGCATTGAAAGTGTCATAGAAAGCACTTCCTTGGCGGAGAAACTCTGGGTTCACACACAAACCGAAATCTTCGCCACATCTTTTTTCAGATTGCTTTTCCAAATTTGGTTTAACAGTATTCTGCACGGTGCCTGGAACTACTGTACTTTTTACTACGACCACATGGTAGTTTCTTTTCTGGCTCAGCGCTTTTCCAATGTCATTGGACACAGTTTCAATAAATTGGAGATCTATACTGCCGTTTGGTTTACTCGGAGTTCCAACAGCTATGTAAGTGATATCCGTCTCAAGAACCGCCTTCTCCGTATGATTGACTAAACATTTTAAATTGCCATTCTCAATGGTCTGCTTGAGCATTTCTGGCAAACTTGGCTCATGGAACGGAGGGATGCCTTCTTTAATTTTCGCAACTTTCTCTGCATCAACATCTGAAGAAATAACCGTGTACCCTTTGCTGGCAAATCCAACAGCAGTACATAAACCAACATAGCCTACGCCTATTACCGAGATTTTAGGCTTTTCTAGCATCTACATTCACCAAATAGGGGAATAGCTCATTTTACGGACGATCGATGAATATAACATCTTCGTTTCGCTAAAGCTTCATTAACATATTTTGACATAAATGATAGAATCAAAATAGAGAGGTAGTCAAGTGATTCGTAAGGTGATCGTTCCAGCTGCCGGGTTGGGAACACGTTTATTTCCCGCAACCAAAGAGCAACCAAAAGAGATGCTCCCGATTTTTTACAGAACAGCATATGGTGATATGGTGGTTAAGCCAGTTGTGCAGGTGGTTTTTGAGCAACTATACGATGCCGGACTTCGCGAATTCTGTTATGTTGTTGGCAGAGGCAAAAGGGGCATCGAGGATCACTTCACACCGGACGTTAACTGCATTAGGATGCTTGAGAACATGGGCAAGAATGGGCAAGCTACCGACCTCGAAGATTTTTATAATAAACTTGAAACATCAACGGCTATGTGGGTTAATCAACCTGAACCAAAGGGATTCGGTAATGCGATTTTGATGGCGCAGCCGTTCGTACAAAATGAAAGCTGCTTAGTTCACGCTGGAGACAGCTTCATAATTTCAAAAAACATGGATTACTTGAAGATATTACTTGGGGTTTTTGAGAGATTCAATGCGGATGCTGCGTTTCTAGTTTTAGACTTAGACAATCCAAAACAATACGGAATCGTTGAAGGAGAAGAAGTAGATCAAGGAATAATCAAAGTCAAAAAAGTAGTAGAAAAACCAGAAAAACCAGCTACAAACATAGCAATTATGGCCATGTATGTTTTCCACCCAATCATTTTCAAAGCATTAGAAGCCACCAAGCCTGGGAGAAATGGAGAAATTCAGCTAACAGACGCCATTCAAAAACTCGTCGATTGGAGATTAAAAGTTTATGCAGTCAAGTTAGATAAGGGGTATTCACACTTGGACATAGGCAGCCCCGAACGATATTGGGAAGCCTTAGAGCTTTCTTACAAACAATTCTGTAAAAACAAAAAATGAAAAACCAATGAAATAGGATTAGCAAAGTCATTTTAATCTTTGAAAACGCCTAAATAAACTGTATTTTTCTAACCATCTAACGAGCTACTCCAGCCACTTTAATTTGGATTTTCCTATACACAACACGTTCTTAAATATCTGCTACACGTTCCGTTCTTTTTTACAGCACCATGGAGTATAAAGAAAAGCCTGATAAATTTGAGGCCAAATATTTTTCCAGTTTAAAGGTCTTTAGAAAAACTCTGGATCTTCAAGATCGTTATGCAGAGTTAAAATCTCGAAATC
>DATIXS010000150.1:0-11901 GCA_035518335.1 Candidatus Acidiferrum sp. | reverse complement strand
CAAAAGCAAACTAATCGCCGAAGTAAAAACCGCAGAAGATGCCAAAGTGGTTCTTGAAGCCTTGGAACTAGGAACAGACGGCGTCTTATTGAAAACATCCAACTCTAACGAGCTTACGAAAATAGTTAAAATAGTTAAGGCTCAGATGCCAAAAGTAGCACTTACTTCAGCTAAAATTTTGTCGATTAAACCAATTGGAACGGGAGCCAGAGTCTGCGTTGATACTGTTGATTTGATGGTTCCCGGGGAAGGCATGCTTGTCGGATGCCAATCTGCAGGATTCTTTCTTGTTGAAGCAGAAGTAAACGAAAATCCCTATGTTCAATCCAGACCTTTCCGAGTTAACGCTGGACCTGCTTCGCATTACACATTAACTTCACTTCAAAACACTCGGTACCTCTCAGAGTTGAAGGCTGGAGACGAAGTCTTAATCATAAACAGGGAAGGAAAAGTAAGAATAACAAATGTGGGCAGATCAAAGATTGAGTTCCGCCCTCTAATGCTAATCGAAGCCGAGGCAGAGGGTACAAAAATAAAAACTATTCTTCAAAACGCTGAGACCATACGAGTGGTCACGCCGAAAACTTCAAAGCCGGTAACAGAACTAAAACCTAATGATGAAGTCCTAGTGCATTTATCTACTAAAGGAGGCCGACACTTCGGCGTATCCGTGCCTGAAGAAACGGTGATCGAAAAGTGACAGTGAGAATCTGTGTTTCGATTCTCCCAAAAAACAATCTTGAAGCATTAACTTTAATTGCGCAGGCAGAAAAAGCCAAAGCAGACTTTATCGAAGTGCGGCTAGATTGTCTTGAAACCTCGCGAAACCTGTCGGAACTTGTAAAAAAAACCAGAATTCCCCTGATTGCATCAAACAGACTGCGGAGCGAAAAGGGCAATTTCTCAGGGACAGAAACTGAACGTCAACAGACATTACTCAGCGCTGCCAAAAACAGTTTTGAATACGTTGATGTCGACCTATCAAGCCCAAAACATAAAGAAACAATCAGCCAACTCAAGCAATTGGGCGCAAAACCAATTGTTTCATACCACAAATTCGACGGTGCACTAAGCATTTCTGAAATGGAAAAAATTCTAGAACAAGAAATCTCTAGTGGAGCAGTTGTCTATAAAATAGTGACAACCGCAAAGAAAATCGAAGATAACCTTACTACGCTAAATTTCGTTTCCTCTAAATCACGCAGCCTAAAACTTGTCTGTTTCTGCATGGGCGAAAACGGCAAAATCTCTAGGCTCCTCTCACCATTGTTTGGCGCTTTTTTCACTTTTGCCTCGCTTGAGCAGGGAAGCGAAACAGCAGCTGGACAAATGAGCAATCAAGAAATGAGAAATGCTTACGATCTTCTAGGGGTAAAGTAAAAATGGTTGTTTCAGGATCTACGAGGGTTTGTGGATTAATTGGTTATCCTATAGAGCACACTCTTAGCCCAGTGATGCAGAATGCTGCGTTTGAAGCATTGGAACTGGACTACGTTTTTTTGGCGTTTAAGGTGAAAACAGCTGAAGTTGAAAAGGCAATAAATGGTATGCGCGCTTTGAATATTCATGGGTTAAACGTTACTATGCCTCATAAAAAAGCAGTCGTCAAATATTTGGATGAAATTGATCCTACCGCTAAAACTGTAGATTCAGTCAATACTATATTGAATAAGGATGGAAAACTTTTTGGTTTTAACACTGACGGTGTAGGTGCACTTAATGCACTTGAACAGAATGGCGTTAAGCTGAGAGGCAAAAAAGTACTGTTGCTTGGCGCAGGTGGCGCAGCAAAAGCAATAGCATACACACTCTCGCAGGAAGCTGAAACACTGACAATTTTGAATCGCACACCAGAACAAGCAGAGAGTTTAGCTAATCTCTTAGACCAAAAGTTTAACAAAAAAATCAAAAGCGGCAGCCTTTCACAAACCGCACTTAAAGACAATCTTGTTGACACTGACGTGCTTATTAACGCCACTTCAGCTGGTATGAAACCAAACGAAGACCAGACTCTTATCGAGCTTGAATGGTTGAAAACTGACCTAGCAGTAATGGACATAGTATACAACCCAATTGAAACCAAATTATCTAAGGATGCTAAAACGGTTGGCGCCAAAGTTGTAAGCGGGGTTGAAATGTTAATTTATCAAGGCGCTGCATCGTTTGAAATCTGGACCGCGTGCAATGCACCAATTGAAGTTATGAGGAAGGCAGCGCTTAATCACTTGCTAAAGGTGTAAAAGTTGACGGGCAAAGCTTCGGCAATAACTCACGGTGCGGCAACAATTATCAACGCGATTGCACTCGGAAAAGGCGCAGCTTTTGGTGTTGATTTATGGACTAAGGCTGAAGTCAAGTTAACAGATGAACCTCATGTTTTCGAAACAGAAATAATCTCAGACCCCAAAGAAAGCACTGTTCTAATGGAGAAAACGGTATCTAGAGTCCTGCAAAAGTTTTGTTTGGACGAAAGTTTTGGCGCAAAAATAAAAACTTGTTCTAACATTCCCGTTGCCAAGGGGCTCAAGAGTAGCAGTGCAGCGGCAAATGCGGTAGCGCTTGCATCAATAGCGGCGTTAGGTGAAACGCTTGATGACTTAGAGGTTGTAAATCTAGGTGTTGAAGGAGCTTTTGATGCCAAAGTCACAATAACTGGAGCTCTTGACGATGCTTGCGCCTCATATTTCGGCGGTATAGTGATTACTGATAATTTGAAACGTAAAATAGTAAAACAATTGCCGTTGGAGGAAGATTTAGTAGTGCTTTTTCATCTGCCACCTGAAAAAGTCTATACGATTGACACTGATGTTGCAAGGCTCCAGACGATAAAACCTCTTGTTGAAATTGCTTACAAAGAAGCGTTGGAGGGGAAAATATGGGAGGCACTGACGCTTAATGGTTTAATTTACTCATCAGCCTCAGGATACAACCCTGCTATAGCGTTGGATGCTTTAACTGCTGGGGCAGTAGCGGCTGGATTGTGCGGCAAAGGACCTGCGACAACAGCTGTTACATCTAAGGATAAGCTTGATTCAGTGAAAGCTTCGTTACAAAACTACGAAGGAGAAATTTTGGAAACGCGTTTAAACGGTGAGAAGGCCAAGGTGATTGGTAAATGACAGATGTAACAATCCGAAAAACTGAGAGTTTAAAGGGCGAGGTATGTGCTTCCCCTTCAAAATCTTACACCCAAAGAATGTTTTTAGCTGCTACCCTAGCAAATGGCATTTCTAAAGTGTCCAACCCTCTTATCTCTGATGACACACAAGCGACACTGAGAGCTATCAAGGCTTTGGGCGCCCAAGTAACAAATGCTGAAGAATGCTGGACTGTTACTGGCGCATATCCGGTTACAAACGCCAAAGAGCCTATTGAATGCGGCGAATCAGGTGCTACATTGCGTTTTATGATACCTGTAGCCGCCCTCGCGCCTGATCCATCAATCCTAGTTTTTAATGGTTCTTTTGCAAACAGGCCCATCGAGCCTCTGCTTCAAAGCCTTGAAAATCTAGGAGCAAAAGCTCAGGTACGAAAATTAGGAGGCAAAGACGCCGTTTTCGTAGGAGGCGGCGGAATTCTTGGAGGCGATACATCGATTGCCGGCGATATCAGTTCGCAATTTATCTCTGGTTTAATGTTTGCTTGCCCACTTGCGAAGGTTGAAACGGAAATCACTTTGACAACTCCGCTTCAATCCTCGGATTACGTTAAAATGACGTTAGATGTTCTCTCCAAACATGAAATCCAGGTTGAAATCCATGATAATTTTAATCGAATAAAAATTCCCGCAAATCAATCTTACAAACCATGTGATTTGAGAGTCCCAGGCGATTTCTCTTCAGCTTCATTTCTGCTCGCAGCCGCAGCCATAACCAACTCCAAAGTACAATTAAACAACCTCGAATACAAAAGCGTGCAAGGCGACAAAGCAATTCTTGGGATCTTTAAACAAATGGGACTTGATGGAAAAGTTTGCAATAATAGCGTCGAAATCAGTGGAACGGGCGGACCACTTAAACCTATAGTTGTTGACGCGAAAAATATCCCTGATCTGGTTCCAGTTTGTGCAGCCCTTGCATGTTTCGCCGATGGCACTTCAAAAATTACCGGGGCACAAAGGCTCAAACTTAAAGAATCAGATAGGTTGAAGTCGCTTCATCTTGAATTAGGAAAAATGGGCGCAAAAATAAGGGCGGATCAAAGCAGTTTAGTCATAGAAGGCCCTTGTAACCTGCATGGCGCAGTGATTGATCCACACAATGATCATCGTATAGCAATGGCTTGTTCAGTTGCTGCCATAGGGGCAGAAGGAAAAACTACTATCCGAAATGCTGAATGCGTTAGAAAGTCTTATCCACAGTTCTTTGCTCATTTAAAACAAATAGGAGTTGAAATTGTTGGCGGGCAATTCGATAGGTAAAGAATTTGTTGTCACCACTTTTGGCGAAAGTCATGGTAAATTTGTCGGAGTAATCGTTGACGGTTGCCCTGCTGGTTTGCCTCTTTCAGAAGACGATATTCAAATGGAACTAGATAGGCGAATTCCAACTCTGACAAAAATTGTTTCAGCAAGGATCGAAAAAGACACCGCTAAAATTATGTCAGGAGTTTTTAACGGTTATACCACTGGTGCCCCAATCGCTTTGACTGTCGAGAACAAAGAGATTGACTCCAGCGATTACGAAGCAATAAAGGATCTGCCAAGACCGGGCCATGCCGACTATCCAGCACATGTGAAGTATGGTGATTTTCAGGATTATCGTGGAGGAGGACGCTTTAGTGGCAGAGTTACAGTTGCACTTATCATGGCTGGAGCAATAGCAAAAAAACTACTACGCCAATTCAATATTGACGTATTAGCTTATACCCGTTCAATTGGAAAGATTTCAAGTGACAAAAAATTTAGCGCTGAAGAAATTCGACAAAATAGGTATGTAGCGGCTACGCGATGTCCAGACTTAGCCTGTGGCGAACGCATGGAACAAGCCATCGTAAATGCCCGTAAAGAAGATGAAAGCATTGGCGGAGTCGTTGAATGTATCGCCTTAAACGTTCCTGTAGGTGTCGGAGAACCTTTGTTTGATTCGCTTGATGCTGATTTAGCGAAGGCACTATTTGATGTTCCTGCAGTGAAAGGAGTTGAATTCGGCTTAGGTTCTGCGATTACAGAGATGAAAGGTTCAGAAAGCAACGATGAATACATGATGCAGAATGGAAAAGTTGTGGCAATGTCGGATAATATGGGTGGAATATTGGGTGGATTATCAAATGGCATGCCGATTATTATACACATAGCAATTAAACCGACACCTTCTGTCGGCAAAGAACAGAAAACTGTTGATCTGTCAACAATGAGAGATTCTATACTAAGCATTAAAGGCAGGCATGATCCCTGCGTAGTTCCAAAAGCCGTGCCTGCCGTTGAATCTGCGGTTGCAGTAACCTTAGTTGACCATATGATTCGTGCTGGTTTTATTCCAAAAGTTTTGGAGAGGTCTAAGTAATGGATGAAATCGAAAAGCTTCGAAAAAAGGTTGATGTAATTGACGAACAAATTATTGCTGGCCTTTGCGAAAGAGCGAAGGCATGCGAGGCTATTGGTTTGGTTAAGAAAAAAAGGGGTATGCCGGTAAAAGATATTGGCCGAGAAGACGAGGTTTACAAAAAGGTTAAACAGAAAGCTATTGAATTTCATCTTGATCCCGTGCAAGTCGAAGCGGTTTACCACGAAATAGTTAATATGTGCAGTGCTGTTCAGGAGTAAAAAGAAATCAATGAGAGGCTCGATACAGTGCTTTATGAAATAAATGAAAAAGCTCTAAAACTGGAAAGTGAAGGAAAAAAAATAATTCGCTTAAACCTAGGTGATCCAGACTTAGCTACGCCAGATGAGATAATTGAAGCTGCGTACAACGCAATGAAGGCTGGCAAAACAAAATATTCATCCTCTTATGGCGAGCTAAAATTACGAGAAAAGCTTGCAGAGCTTAATGGAGTTGAAGTTGAAAACGTAGTTATTACTCCGGGTTCTAAGTGGGGCATTTTCGCTACAATGTATCTTATGATGAGGGGTGGAGGAAACGTTATCATTCCCACGCCTTACTGGACCGCGTACGACTTAACCGCGAAAAGTCTTGATGCTCAAACCAAACTGCTAAGAACTGAAATGGAAAACGATTGGAAAGTTGACCTTGAAAAGCTTGAGGCTATAATTGACAATAATACACGTTTGATAATACTCAACAACCCAAATAACCCCACGAGCAAAGTAATCGACGCTGAAACCCTAGACGGCATAGTTGAAATAGCCAACAGGAAAGGAGTAACAATTCTCTCAGATGAAGTCTACAGCACAATTGCATTTACCAAGGCAAAAAGCATCTTAGAATATAATGGAGGACACAAACATATTCTGTCCAATGGCTTCTCCAAAACGTTCACCATGACGGGCTGGCGAATAGGCTATATTATTGCCAATAGGCAACTTGTCGACAATATAACTAAGCTTAATCAAATCACAATTAACAACGTTCCAGTATTCATTCAGGAAGCTGCTTTAAAAGGGCTGGAAATGGAAAAGCAACTTGCTACAACAATAAAAGATGAATATCAAGAAAGGGCAAAGATGGCAACCAAAACTTTAGCAAAAGCAGGGCTCTCCTTTACGAAACCTGAAGCGCCATTCTACGTTTTTCCTAAGCGTAAAGGTTTGGACTCGGAAAAATTCACTTTAGAATTGCTCGATAAAGGGGTAGCAGTCGCTCCAGGTACGTCCTTTGGTGACTACAGAGAGCATTTCCGTATCTCGTTAACTGCGCCCAGAGAAGAAATAAAGATTGCTATGGATATAATCAGTGAGGCCCTGGGATGAAAGTTGCCGTAATCGGCGCAGGAAAAATGGGCGTATGGTTCGCAAAATTTCTTAATTCAAAAAACTACGAAGTCATATTGGCAGATAGAAAAAAAGAGAAACTTGAGAAACTCATAGACTTAACTGTTGATTTCACCACTAATTTCGAAGAGGCTATAATTGACGCTGATCAAATCTTCCTTTGTGTGTCCATAAACGCAATCGAAGAAGTTGTTAAAGCAATCAGTCCTTTCCTTCATAAAGGCCAAATAGTTATGGACATTTGCTCAATCAAAGAAGCTCCAGTAAAAACCATGCACAAATACATTAAAACTGCAACAGTCTTGGGCACTCACCCAGTTTTTGGTCCAGGAAGCAGCGGGCTTAAGCACAAAGCATATGTTCTTACCCCAACCAACCCAGCAGAAGAAAAGATTGCTGATGAATTCAAGAAGTGGCTGGAAACTGAGGAAGCACACGTCTTTATTATGTCGCCAAAAAAACACGATGATTTAATTTCAGTTGTTTTGGGTTTACCGCATTTTCTTGGTTTAGTTACATGTGAAACGCTTCTGGAGCAAAGGAACTTCCCTGAAAGCAAAAAAATTGCTGGCACAACTTATCGAATGTTGTTTACTCTGGCGGAAGCAACTGCGCTGGAAACGCCTGACCTTTATGCTAGTCTTCAAACAAATTTGCCTAAACTTGGAGAAATTGAAGACCAATTCATGGCTAAAGCACAAGAATGGCTAGAGCTGATTAAAACCAAAGATGTTGATGCTATCGTTAAGAGGATGGAGCGCCTGAAGTCGAAACTGGTAGCGACTGATAGCGACTACGCGAAGTCTTATGAAATAATGTATAAGATGCTTGAATCAACTGAAGAGTAACTTCTTTTCTTTAATTTCGAACGGCTTGAGAAAGAAGAAGAAACTCGCAGGGGGCGCACTTCTTCTTCTACTTCTTTGGATTTAGCTGATGAGCATCGAGATGTATCCTGTGTTAAGTTTGGCGGTTAAGGTTTTAGCTGTCGTTGTGAAAATTGCTTTGCGATTTTTGTTTCCTGAGTGGTCCATCTGGAAATAAAAAAGAGTATTAATAGTTGAAAACGCCAAATGTTCTTATGGAATGGAAAAAAGCACCTATAGAACTAGTTGAATTCATAACTGATAAAATGAAGAATAAGAATTGCGATTATAAGAAGATGTTTGGGTATCCTGCTTATTTTATTAATGGTAACATGTTTGTGGGAGTTCACAGTGACAAACTATTTCTTAGGTTACCAGACGAAGATATCGCTAACTTGGCAAAAAATTGTAAAGATGTAGCTTTTTTTGAACCTATGCCTGGACGACCGATGAAAGGGTATGTTGTTCTTCCAAAATCAATGTATTCTGATGATAAACTTTTTGGTGAATTGCTAAAGAAATCGGAACGATACGTTTCGTCCTTACCCCCTAAAAAATCCAAAAGACCTAAAGAATGATGAATTATCTAGCTTTGGGATAAGAACCCAAAACTTTAACGAATATAGCAAATTTGTCCAATGCACTTAATGTTTCAGCACATTGGGGTTGGGTTCTATGTCCTTCAAAGTCAAGGTAAAAGTTGTATTCCCAAGGTGTTTGCCTTGTGGGTCTTGACTCGATCTTTGTTAGGTTGATATTACGTTTAGCGAATTCACCTAGTGCGTGGTAGAGAGAGCCTGGCTCGTGTTTAGCCGCGAATATTATGCTAGTTTTATCTTTACCTGTTGGCGCTGCATCTTCTGTTGATAGAACAAAGAAACGTGTGTAATTTTCAGGGTTATCCGAAATATCTTTCGCGAGGATATGCATTCCATATAGATTGGCTGCTCTTTCACTTGCAATTGCCGCCGCGTTCTTCAAACCTTCTTCTTTAATCATTTTAACGCTACCGGCCGTGTCATAAGTGGATATTAATTCACGTCCGAACTCTTCAAGAAAGATTCGACATTGCCCCAGTGCCTGCGGATGCGAATAAACCACTTTAATATCTTCCAAAGCGGTTCCTGGGTTAGCAATTAAACAATGCTCAAGCTTAACAATGATTTCGGCACAAACTTTCAAATCGTACCTAAGAAATAGATCATAATTCTGTGTGACGCTGCCCTCAATGCTATTCTCTATTGGAACAACTCCGAACTCGGCTTCATCAGCGCAAACGCTGTCAAAGACAGCCTTGAAATCCTTACATGGTTTAATTTTTGTTCCGTTTCCGAAGAACTGATAAACCGCGCTCTCACTGTAAGCGCCTGGTTCGCCTTGGAAGGCTACAGTCTTCACTTTTTGTTTCCCTGCTTACGATTCTTTATCAAGAGCTTGTTAATACCGTTTATCATTGCTTCAACGCTTGCCATAACGATATCTTCTCTTGCGGCTCGCGCAGAAACAATATTGCCTTTTTCATCAGCTACTTTTATAACAACTTCTGCAACAGCATTTGAACCACCAGTGATCGCTTCAAGACGATATTCGCTAAGCCTTATACTTTCCAAATTGTTAGTTAGTTTTTGGATAGCTTTTAAGACGGCGTCAACTGGACCTACGCCAGTTTCCGCCGCAATGTATTCTCTTCCATCCAAAGTAAGCCTAACTGAAGCAGTGGGAATTACTTTTATGCCTGTTACAACAGCTAAGTCGCATAAGTCAACGATTTTTTCTTCCCCAATGACTTCGCCCATTACTGCAGAAGTTAACGCTAGCAAATCTGCATCCGTTACCATTTTACCTTTGTCACCTAGTTCTTTTACACGTTGGACAATTTCTTTGATCTGCTCTTCAGTTGGGTGTATGCCTACTTCTTCCAGTTCAGCTTTTATGCCGCTTGTTCCAGCTAGTTTTCCAGCAACTAGTTTTCTTGTTCGTCCGACTAATTCGGGATCTATGGGTTCAAAGGTTAACGGTTTCTCCGTCACGCCACGGGTGTGAATGCCTGATTCATGAGCAAAAGCGTTTTCGCCAACAATTGCCTTGTTCGCTTGCACCGCTATGCCAGTCAAGGAAGAAACCAATCGGGAAGTGCCGTATAATAATCGGGTGTTCACGCCAGTCTTAATTCTGTAAATTAAATGAAGCGCCATTACAACTTCTTCTAAAGAAGCGTTTCCAGCTCGTTCACCTAATCCGTTAACGGCAACATGCACTTGAGCCGCACCAGCTTCAACAGCGGCTAAAGAATTTGCAACTGCTAAGCCAAAGTCATCGTGACAATGGGTACTTATTGGAACTTTGACTACAGTTTTTAGCTCTTCAATTAGTTTGATGGTTGTTTTAGGAATCATAATGCCGACTGTGTCGGGAATGTTTAGACTGTCCATTCCAGCTTTCTCTGCTACTTGGCATACTTGTTTTAAGAAGGGTATTTCTGAGCGTGTGGCATCCATAGGCGAAAACTCGCATTTTAACCCGTGCTTTTTTACATGCTCTATCGACTCTGCAGTTGCAGCTAGTACTTGTTCAGGTGTTAGGTTTACTGCATACTTCATCTGGACGGGAGACGTTGGAATAAAGACGTGAATCAAATCAACGTTGCAATCAATTGCAGCGTCAATATCACTTTTTGTTGCCCTCGATAAAGCACAGATTTCAGACGTTAAGCCCATTTTGACAATATCTTTAACGACTTTTTTTTCGCCGTCAGAAGAACTTGGAAATCCAGCTTCAATAGTATCGACGCCTAACTTGCTTAGTTGGCGTGCAATCTCTATCTTATCATCTGCAGTTAAAGATACACCTGGAGTTTGTTCTCCGTCTCTTAGGGTTGTGTCAAAAATTCGGATGGTTTTTTGGGTTTGATTTGTCATACTTTCAACCAGTTTTCACTGTTAAGGCTGCTGCGATGGCTTCTGCCATTCCCAATGTTGTGGTGGTGCCGCCGCAGTCTGGAACAGATTGACGGTTACGTAAAGCATATACTACCCCATTTTCAATTGCAGTTCCTGCTTCTATACATTTTTTGTCGCTGTATTTTTCGCCTAGCCATTCCAGCATCATTTTTGCTGACAGTATCATAGAGATTGGATTTGCAGTTTGTTTTCCTGCTCTGTTTGGTGCTGAACCGTGGATTGGCTCAAAGAGCGCAAAATTGTCACCTATATTTGCCCCAGGCGCCATACCTAAACCGCCGATTTGTTGGGCTGCCTCATCGGATAGAATATCACCGAACATGTTGCAGGTGCAGAAGACGTCAAAAACTTCTGGTTCTTTTATCAGGCGCATTGATGCTGCATCAACATATAACTCGTTAAACGCGATGTCTGGATATTGTTTCGCTGTTTCACGGCATACGCTGGCGAATAAGCCATCAGTTATTCGCATAACATTGGCTTTGTGGATTGCGGTTACTTTCTTTTTCCCATTGCGTAAGCGTGCAATCTCAAACGCTTTTTTAGCTATGCGTTCACAATTTTTACGTGTGATAACTCTCATGCATATTGTTGTGTCGTTACCTATTGCGAATTCTAAGCCTTTGTAAACGTCCTCAGTGTTCTCTCTAACAAATATCATATTAATGTCTGGGTGAGCAACAGGAACGTTGGGATAAGCTTTCAGTGGACGCAAATTAGCGTACAAGTCAAACATTACTCGTAGTTTGACTATCACGTCGGCTGCGCTTTCGCCTACAGGTCCTTTTAAGCATGCGTTGGACGCCTTGATTTTTTCTATGCTTTCTTGAGGTAAGGCTGCGCCTGTTTTTGCTAAAGTTCCGTCGCCAGCTTCTGCCTCAACAATCTTGAACTCTATACCAAACTTTTTCTGTACCGCATCTAATACTTTTAGAGTTGCTTCAGTTAATTCTGGACCTATTCCGTCCCCAGGAATTAAGGAAATTATATACTGTGTCATTATTTGTTCATCCTTTTTCGTAAGTTTTCGATTAATCCGCCATCAACTAATATTTCTATTATGAATGGAGGTAGCTTTTCTAATTGAAACTTCTGGCCGTTGGTTACGTTTTCTATCTTACTATCTTCAAAGTCTATGACTAATTGATCGCCTGTTTCAACTGCGTTTGATATGCCCTTGCAC
>DATIXS010000149.1:0-2219 GCA_035518335.1 Candidatus Acidiferrum sp. | reverse complement strand
GTTTCGTCAGAATTTCCAATTTGGAATCGCATTTTCTGAAAAAAGCATTGTCAACAGGGTCAGTTGTTTTGAATCTTGAACACCACACTGAAAACTTCGGCAATTTTTTTTCCTATTTTTTTGCCGTTTTTTCCAACATCTTCGCTAACATTGATTCTATTCCTCCTTAACTCCACTTTTGCATGACTTTATATCACAAAAAGAGGGAATTACTTGCTCAGGATTCCTCAGCAAGTTCGACTTCATTTCCCAACATCTCCTCAAAGGATTTTGTTTGCCTTTGGAATTTTTCTAATCAAATAAGCCACTGCAAAACAAAGGACAACACCAATAGGGCTTACGACTGCAAATTTCAGCAACAGCGGAAGTTGAAGGCTCTGAAGGCTAAGGGCCAGAAAGACAAGAACTGGCGCTTGAATTATGTAGGCAGTGAATGAGCTGCTAGAAAGGGCTTTTGTTAATCGGTTTTGAAAGTTTATTTTTTCTCTGAACCAGACAGTCAGACCAACGGCGACGGCTACTCCGAAAAGTTGTTCCCAAAATGCGTAGGCAGCTGCTTGCCAACTAAATCCACCTGAAAACGAATTTATTCCGCCCGTTACAACGCCCGCTACGAAGATAAAGGGCAGAATTGCCAGAAGCGCCATAGATATTTTTGACCAGAATTGGCCGGTTCTTTTGGGTATAGTCATGAACCAATTGCCTCTGAAAGCAATTAATCCAACGATGAAGAAAGCGATGTACTGAGGGAAGTATCCATAACGGAAGCTAAACAACGCGGAGACTGAACTAGTTGGAAAAACAAGCCTGACAGCAAAGGATACGGCGCCTAGCATCATGCCAAAGGCAAGAATAACGCTGTTTTTTGGAAATGCAACAGCTTTGGTGGGTTTTGGCTTGAAAGCTCGCCAACCCATGTATGCTATGGAGAAAACTAGCAGAGCTAAGACAAACCAAAGGATTCCGAATCCGAAGAAGCCATAGGTGGCAAAGAAGCTTAGAAATGAACCGCGGAAGAAACCATTTGCCAGGTCAACTACGTAGTCAACGATTGGTTCGACTACTACGAGGAAGATTAGAAGTGGTATGCCTAGTCGGGTTAGTCTTTCTTTTAGGTATTGTTTTGAGCCTTTGCGGTCGTAAGATGATGGCGTAAAGTAGCCGGAGATAAGAAACAATAGACCCATAAAGAAAGCTTGAACAATCGCTTGGAAAAGGATATAAACGACGGCTGAGGGCATGCTCACTTGTCCTTCTTGATAATACCATGTGCCAAGGGGCGAACCATAGGTTATTGCCAAGTGAACAAGAAACACTAACGCAATAAGAAAGACGCGCAGGTTATCGATGAAAAATAGACGCGGTTCAGGAGTCAGCGTTTTTTGCATTTTTATACCTCCAATTCTTGTTTTTGACTTCTTTGAATTTCTTTTTCAGTAAGGTTAATCCTAAGAACGCCATTACTTCCAACAATTTCCAAGATTATGCCTTCCGCAAATTCGGCTCTTAGAAGTTCTCCGATTGTTCCTTCAACAAGGACATTTTCTTGGCCGCCGTTGGTCATTGTGACGTTTTTGAGGTTAGCCTTGGATTTGAGTTCGACCGAGAAGAATCGTTCTTTGTTTATTTCTTGCATATTTTTTTCCTCGATAGACCAAATGGCTGGGAAATAGCAATTAATTTTAAGTTACATTGATGTGACATTATACACAATGATGTGACTGGCTATGGACGACAAAGAGGGCTTAGACAAGTTGTTTTTCGAGTTAGCCAGTGAAAGCAGACTGGGCATATTGTTTGAGCTTCAAACGAAAAACCTCAAGATGCAGGAAGTCGCTCAGAAGCTGAGTCTTACACATACCGAGGTGTTCAGACAGCTGCAACGATTAAGCGAGGCATTATTAATTCAGAAAAAGCCTGAGGGAACTTATGCCATTACACAAAATGGCAAATTATTACTGGAGCTTTCACGTTCTTTCGAATTTGTCTCAAGGTTTAGGCAGTCGCTTTTGTCACGTGACCTTGAGCGGATTCCTTACCAGTTTATTAATCGTTTGGGCGAGCTGTCGCAGGCTAAATTGAGCGTGGATACGAACGAAATGATCAACGACGCTGAACAGTTGATTCTGGGAGCTGAAAAATATCTTTGGCTGATCGGACAGAGACCTCTGAGCGGCCTAAACGAAAAAGTAGACGAAGTCAGCCAAAGGGGAGTGCAG
>DATIXS010000148.1:0-3931 GCA_035518335.1 Candidatus Acidiferrum sp. | reverse complement strand
CAAATGACATAGTTCAAAGTTTTGCATTTTCTAGACTTCTATCATTATTGTTTACCACGTTGCCGCCCGTATATTATCCGATAACATACGTTCCTGTGGCATACAGATACATCGCTTACCTTTCGCCGACAACCTATGCAGCAGAAATTATTCAGTCAGCAACGGGCTACCTCACAATCTCAACTGACATGCTAATATTTGACTGGGCAGTCCTGTCAACAGTATGCGCTATAATCCTATTCATCGCAATAAAGAAGACAAGATGGAAAGATGTTTAGCCCTCAAGGGGCAAGGACACCCTAATATTTGTGACAAAATTCAAACACCAAAATGCAAGCATACACAACCCTCTCGGAAAAATTGGGTTATCGCCACAAAAAAACCTCAAGTAACCATCAACCCCTAAAAAAATACTACGCAAACCACCAATCCGCGAAGTCGCAATTCTAAAATTCAGCAAACAACCCAAAAAGAAGTTTGGGAATTAGTATTTTTTTCCTACAGCGAGCTTCTTTTGAGCTTCCTGAGCTTGAGCCTCATTATCAGCCAAAATATTAACCCAAAGGTCAAACTCGGACTGCGAAATTTCTTTCTGGATGATTCCCTGCTGGTCGCCTGAGAAAAAACTTGATCGTCTAGTGCTAAATAGTTTAACGTAGAAAATTCTGTCAGCTATAACTAGTTTGGATGAACAGCCCATTCGCTCGCCAGCGATATAGTCAATTTCGTAGCCCATGCGTGAGACCTTCTTGAGAAGCTTTGGTTTTTTGTTTACTTAAATTTTTTCTTAACAAAACAGGTTTAGTAACTCGTCTCAAATTAGGAAGAAGACTGAAAATCTTAAACTCTATGCACAGCTCCAAATCCGAGAAGACTCTTTGGAGACCATTGGGAACATTCGGGACAGTTGACGACATTTTTGTGGATTTGACGGGAAATGAAAGGGCTTCAATGAAGCTTCTTATGCTGTTCAAGGGAGGGATAACGGTTTCTCTTTTTTGAGAGTTGTTTAAGTTACTTTTTAAGTTTAAGGCACTTTACTACTTCTTTGTGCAGTTATTCTGGATTGATGCAGTCATTTTTTAGACTAAACTAATTAAACTAGATTAAAAAAAACTTAATCTAGATCAAACTAGATCAAAATACACTAAACCTGCAACCAATTCAAGCTTTAAAATAAAAAATCAACTTAAAACACGAAGAAAAAATTTTGAGGCAGAAAAAGCTTTCTCTGCCTTGCCCTTTAAATTAAAGATCCAGAATTCTTCCAATTGTCATATTTTGTAAAATATTGTCAAAAAATGTATCAACCTACAACCAACACAAACCCTAAATCAGAAAAGCAACCCAAAACAAACTTAAAAAAAATCCGCAAAAACCCATCAAGCAGTTATTTTTTCGGTAGGATTATTTTTTTGTTCTTGATCGATGCTTGGTTTTCTACGTTTATAGAATAGAAATCCAGCAGCTAAGGCTATGGTTGCTATTGCTGCGGTTGCTGCTACTGTGATAAATGGAAAAGAAGTTATGTTGAAGTAAACGACGGTTGAACCGGAGTTACCTAGTGGGTCGGTTGCGTAAACGGTTAATCGGTGCGAGCCATCAGATAAAGCTGGCAAAGTTACGTTTCCAATTATTGTAATGTTTTCATTGCCATCTAGATTGTAGAATAATGTTGAGACAGCTTTGTTCACTGTAAAAGTCAATTGCATGTCAGTAGAACCATATGATTGGTTTTGAGGAATCAACACTACTATGATTGGAGCAAGTGAGTCAATTGAAAAATAAACTCGGTCAGAGGAACCCATATTCCCCTGACTATCGTTAGCGTAAACTACAATGCTGTGTGCTCCCTGTGATAAACCAAACAATTTTGTGTCTCCGGTAATGGTTACATTCGATTGATTATCAACACTATAACCCGTCCAGACAACACCCTTGTTTATGGTATATGTCAAATTTACTTGAGAATAAGTCTTGTTTTCAGGAGAGGTAACTTGAAGTTTCGGAGGTACCGTTCCATAGTTATCAGGTTTGTACTGTGTATTTGTATCTAACCAGTTTTGGCCATCAAATCCGCCAATAGCATATAAAATGTCATTTACAACAGCAAGACCCAAATTCGCTCGAGGCGCAGGCAAAGGTGGACCGGCGGTCCAAGAATTGTTAGAAGGATCATACACCTGAGTTTTGCTGCTAAAAGTGTTCCAAAAATATCCTCCTACAAAATATAACCGCGAAGGAGCCATGTAGTCTTCAGTCGCTGCTGCAGCACCATATATTTCTAAAGTAGGCAAGTTTGCCTCTAAACTCCAACTATCAGTCTGGGGATCATACACTTGATTAGCATTAATTAAAACGCCATTTTGCGTTGACGAAGGATTATTTGATCCCCCTATAATGTAGATTTTCCCATTTATCGTCGCCGAGGCATATCCGTACACAGCAGTTGGAATAGATGCCCTAGTAGTCCAACTGTTGTTTTCTGGATCATAAACCTCGTTCACATTAGTTTCAACAAAATAAGGATCAATGCTTGAATATTTTTTTCCACCAACCAAATAAATGTTATCGTTAACAACACTTGCAGTTAGGTCAGATCGAGGAGTAGGCATAGAAGCTTTTGTTTCCCAAGTATTCGACGAGGGATCATAAACTTCGTTGTTCGCAACATACGCATTGCCGACTGTCCCCCCTATAACATATATTTTATTATTATAAACAGCTATTGCAAAACCACTTCTAGCAGTAGGCATAGGCGTTTCAACGGTCCACTGATTTGAAACAGGGTCAAACTGTTCATTATTATTCACTTGGGAATTACCGGTTTGGCCGCCGATAGCATAGATTTTTCCATTTACAACAGCAACGCCAAGTCCACTTCGAGCAGTTGGCATGGGCGTCATCGTTGTCCATGAGGAATTTTCATCGGTTGCTTTGGCGTTTGGGAAACCGAATGCTGACAAAACTATTATTGCGCTAATAAGCATGACAATTAGAATCTGAATATGCTTATTGATTGATGAACACCCGCATTCCCTTTTCAGTTATTAATTAGCACTTTACCTTTATATTGTTTAAAAAAATGCTAAGAACCAATTAAGTTACGTCGCCAGGGCAGAAAATAAATGTGAGACCTAATGATTAAAGCAATCTGGATTCGATTCCAGAAAAAGAGGTTGTTGGCGAAAAATATTTTCCTGAATTTACGTTGGACCAACTAACGTTAGAGCATCCGAGTGGGTTATATTTAACTTCCAAATCTTATTTTTATCATGATAACAGTTATTGGCGCTGGCAAAGTTGGAAGCGCTGCCGCATTCGATATTCTTCGCTACAAGATAAGCGACGTGGTCTTAATTGACGCAAATGAGAACCAAGCCAAAGGCGAAGCCCTTGACATGATGCAAGCAGCTCCAGCAATCGAATTTGATGGCACAATCCAGGGAACCAGCGACTATAAGGAAATGCAAGGCTCGGAACTTGTAATTGTCACTGCTGGTTTTGGAAGAAGACCTGATATGAGCCGCTTCGACCTTATGAATACTAATGCACAAATTATCCGATCGATCGTTAAGGAAGTCGTTAAATATGCACCTGGCTGCAAACTTATGATCGTTACTAATCCAGTTGACATAATGACTTATGTTGCTGCTCAAGAATCTGGTTTTCCTCGTTGCTGCTTGTTTGGAATGGGTAATATTTTGGATTCGCTGCGGTTTAGAACGTACATCGCGAATGAACTAAACGTTTCAAGAGAAGATACCCGCGCTTTAGTAATTGGAGAACATGGCGATTCCATGGTTCCACTAGTTGAATACGCTTCTGTATCAGGAATTCCCATTACAAGCCTATTAACCACTGAGCAACTTGACAAAATAACGCATTTGACAGTTAGTTCAGGTGGAGATGTCATAAAACTAAAAGGCTC
>DATIXS010000147.1:0-5097 GCA_035518335.1 Candidatus Acidiferrum sp. | reverse complement strand
TGCAGTATGATTAAGTCAAGTAAGCCCTTCATCAGCTTAGTTGATACCTCTTTTTGTGATTTTACGGTTTCAAACATTTTTTATTCCACCTGTATCCGCGTACAACAGTTTTGCTGTTCTCCGTGTATACAATATGTCCTTATTCGGACATATCTTGATTACATAGTTATTCTAAACCCTGATATAAACCCTCAGACATAACCAAAGCATACCAAAACATAACCCTGCAATACAACAACCAAAAAAATCAACATAACCTAAATAAATCCAAACATCAACCCATACACAAGCAACCCCAAAAAAGGAAACCAAATGTCAGAAACCTACAAAAAAGAAATTGTACAACACATAATCAGAAACCTACTAGACATCAAACTGTTACGCATCATACAAACCCAACCTACATGGGGATACAAAATCAAAAAGCAAATAGAAATAGACTTTAATGTAAAACTAAGACATGGCGCCCTCTACCCCGCACTAAACACTCTAGAAGAAAAAGGCTTCCTCGAAAGCAAAAAACAAAAAGGCAGACGAGCCCGAAAAGTGTACACAATAACAGAAAACGGAAAAATCTACCTACAAACCTACAACAGCATCATAAAGGAACTTCTTGACGAAAAAACACAAATGCCATAGTCTCTTTTTCAATGGTCTTCAGAGTGAACGGTATTTCTAAGAATGTTAGTTATAGCTCAAGTGACTGAGCACTGCAGTTAAATAGATGAAGAATAAGCATGAAAAAGCTTTTATTCTTAATACGCTGACAGAAAAATAGGTGAAAATTCAAATGACAATTGAATCAAACAAAATTTTGGGCGGCGTTGGCGCATTATTAATATTTGTTGGTATATTTCCATACGTTGACACTTTTGGAATCGTTGAACTCATAGGAGTAATACTGGTTTTAGCTGCACTACACGGTTTCGCTAGTTACTATAAAGAAAGTGGAATCTTTAGCAATTCAATCTACGGAATAATTGTTGGTATAGTAGGAGGGGTTGTCGCAGTCGCAGTTGGATTAACAATAGTTCTACCAAACATCAAGGATTTCTTGTTGAAAATTTATCCAAGCTGGAACGGCAGCTGGTCAACAATTTCATCATTTTCAGGCATGACTCCTAACACAGCGAACATCAGTTTTTCTGACATCGTGCCTTTCATTACAGCAGCCATTGTGATTTTCGTTATTATATGGGTGACCGCAATAATCGCAAGTTTCCTAATAAGACGCTCTCTTAAACAACTTTCGATAAAAACAAGTGTGGGATTATTCTCAACTGCAGGATTATTGTTATTGATAGGTGCAGTTCTAATAATTGTCGTTGGTTTGGGCCTTATTCTGATGTGGATAGCTTCATTGATTTTAGCAATTGCCTTCTTAACAATGAAACCAAAAGAACCAGTACAACCCCAAATGGTAACAGCAACTCCTTCAACGCCGACACCTGTTTAGAAATAAACAAAATTTTTCTTTTTTTATTTTTTTTCTAAAATTTTAAAGTATTAGTTAGTTTGAGCGTTAACTTTGGTTATCTTTTAATTATATATTCCGTTATAGGAAAGAATGATATCACCATCCCACCTTAGAATTGAATGATTTCTTCTACTTATTTTTTAGCATATTTTGATCCGTGTACTCTTATTTTCTAATCTATTCGTAAAATTTTAGGATATTTTTCCTTTAGAATAGAAAAGTTGAGGTTTGCTAAATTGGAGACCTGAGAAAAGCATCGAAGTCTTTATGGATTCTTTCATGGCTAAATTTAATAAATATCGTCATCTTAACAAAATACGTTAGAGGCTAGAAAATTGACTTCGAATCATTGGATAAGAATATCTGAAATTGGATACTTTGTTTTTGTAGTTGTAGTGGCTATAGTTTTGGTAACTAGTTTCCTGAAAGATTTAGGAATCGCTGCTCTCTTGGGGGCAGGTGCATTCGTTGGTTTAAGTCTTCTTGGATGGTTTATATTTGAAAAAGTACTGCCCGAACATTAATAAAAAACTTATGAATAAATATTAGCGCGCCAAAAGGTCGCAAATGTGAATATCCGAAAACTTTTATTTATAGGATCTGAATCTACATAGTAAGGAGAACTAATTTTTGACAAGTTTAAAGGAATTAAATGGCTTAAAAGTTGTGACCACAGATGCATACGCACTAGGTGAAGTTGACGGGATTGAATTTGATATTCAAAAGGCGACTATAACACATATACGAGTTGACTTGACAAAAGAAGCAGCAAACGCATTGAGATTTAAGAAACCAATAATGGGCAGCCTAATAATCTGTGTGCCCTTAAGCTTCATACAGGCATACGGTCACGTAATCAACTTGAATGTTCCACTCGAACAGATAAAGACCTTAAGAGAGTGCCAGTGAAAAAAAGAGCACGTCTATTCCTAATTTACTGGACACCTTCTTTTTTTGTTTTCAAGTTTAAAGAGCAAAAATAGAGTCCTATATGCGAAAGACGATACTCTCCAAAAGTTGTGCGCTACCTGAATTTTTTTGCCTTGCATTTGGGGTCATCGCTTAAATTGGATTTTTAAGTGCTTTGTTGAGCGCGTGTTTCTAATGAAATCCAATAATAACATTTTTTAAATACATCGAGTGACATCAAGATTAATAGGGACTTAATTATGCAAAAGAAATCCCTTTTGATCTTTTCTGATTTTGTGAGAGGAGGTGAACTTTTTTGAGTAGAAAAGGCGTAATTGCCTTCACGATTTTAGGTTTGGTTATTGGATTAGCTGTAGGATACTCGATATCAATAGCAGTGCCCTATCAGTCGTTTGCGCAGAAACCGTCAATCTCGTTGAGTTCACATTCAGTTAAGGCTGGCGAGCAATATACTGCCACTCTCACTGGTTTTCCAGCTAATACAGAAATTGATGGTTGGACGGTAAATCAGAATGTAAATACATGTTTTGCCGCAGGAACTACTGATGCAAACGGTAAACTTGTAGTATCAGCAGATGCGCCTCAAACAGTGGGGACACTGCCATTAGTTGCATGTGACAAAGCTGAAGTTGTCTGGGTAGCTACATATCTAACAGTGACAAAGTAAAAAAAGGGTAAGTGAGCTCAGTATCTTTGTTCAATAAACATAAAAGCGGTTTGAATTAGCGCACAGAGCTTAACTCGATTTCTCAGTAATCAGGAGGGTAATGAGACAATTAGCTTGGTTGACAAGGCGCGCTCTCTTCTTATCTCTTGATTTGTTTTAAAAAGAACGACAAAGAATATTGTATTGTGAGTGTCTATTGACGAGTTTAGTAGGTCTATTATAATTTTTTCCTATCAGTTCATCCTCTTCGTTAATTCTGTTTTATTCTTATTTCTTTACCCAAACATGGGTGATCTCCCCAAATACATATTTACGATAATCGCTTTCTTCTTTGTAAGCTTCGTTAATATAGTCTTTAGCTTCTTGTGTGCAAAAATCATTGGGGTTGGGGATAGTAAGTTCCGTTAATTTACATTCAATAATTAGTCTGGCTTCTTTGAAAGACATGTCTCCGGAAGGAGTTTGAACACTTGTCAATTCAACTTCTTTCATTTTCTCACTATTTCTTCCTGATTTACTTCCCAAAAAGAGTACTTGTGTCTTATATTCATCCGGGAAGTAAGACATCGTATAGGTTTACTCTTTTTGAATCATTTCAAGTGTATAACGGTCTGCTTGAAGAATACACCAAGTGGTGGGTTTCTTGAAAAGAAGCCCCAAACCACCCCCAATGGCTGTCATGGAATTAAAATGATCTTCCTTTCCCGCAGTAATAACCGGAAAAACTTTTCCTACCAACGTAAATACGTTGTCGCATATCTCTTCCGGAGAAATTTGTTTAAATAATTTACCAAAACTCATCTCTTTGACAATCACATGATTTGTTTTTTTCATATTAAACCGTATATAAATTATAATCCTCTTTAAATTTAAACCAGCGCGCGCAAAATCATGTAAACATGATTAAGAAATCTATTCGTGGAAGAGAAAATTAGAGAGCTCAAAAATGAGAAGGCAATCGAAAGTGTCCTTTAGTTGATGCTGCCATGGCTGACCATATCGCGCGCGCCACTTATACTTCGTTTCCTGTTTCGTGCCAGGCAAATCACAGTCAATGTCTACGGCGCTTGAAGGTTCTTTAACGTTGATTTCAAACCAGTTATTATTACCTGTAAACCCCAGTCGAATATTTTGGTCGCAGTGGTTTTGTGGTATTCATCCATTACTGAGATTAAATACGCGTGGTCTTCAGATGTATTTTGGATTGCTGAATTTTCGCTAGGCTGAGCGACTGATGATAGGAAAGCTGGAGGTGCCATTCCTACTTGCTCTTCAATTACAAAGCCCCAAACGTAATCGATTGCTATACCTGTAGCTATGTTCGCGTGGAGCCTATCAAACCCGACTTTTTCGAGAACTTTCGAGGTCGAAACCACGATTTTTTCAAGTGTGTATGCTCTTCCGAAAGTTGCCCCTGCAACTACGCGCCCGCCGTCTCTATGGGCTATCAGTGCGTTTCGAAGGCTATGCATTAGAGCCTTTAGCCAAGAATCCCATTTGTTTATGTCCTCTGGTGGGGTGATACTATCTAAGCCTGCGTTCTTGAGAATGGTTTGTGCCATGTCATCGGTGATGTCTGATTTGTCTTTGAAGTGCCAGTATAAGGCGGGTGCCTGTACGTTAAGTTTTGCTGCAAGGTGTCGTAGGGTTACGTTTTCTAGGCCTTCAGCATCTAATATTTCTAATGCGGCTTTTATGACCGCGTCAGGTTGTATGTGTGGCGTCTTGGTTTTTCTTGTTTTCATTACTGTTGATTGGGTGTTGGCAGTTTATATGTTTAACCTTGTTAATTGACAATTTAACAACGTTAAGTATTTATTTAACTATGTTAAACTACTTTAATAGTGTTAAATAAAACGAGGATTGAAAATTGCAATCAATCATAAACGTAGAAAAATTAACTAAACGCTACCGCAAAACCGAGAAACCAGCTGTAAACAACATCAGCTTTGACGTACAATCCGGAGAATTCTTCGCGTTTCTAGGACCCAACGGAGCAGGCAAAACAACCACAATATCCATC